>CAYZHW010000001.1:0-34267 GCA_964478105.1 uncultured Lachnospiraceae bacterium
ATTTTCTGCTCGCTATTCGCTTCGCAAAATTTCGACCGCGGCCACTCCTTTTTGCTCGCTTCATCTGCCGTAGGCAGCGCTCGCAAACGTCCCCACTTCGATACCTCTTTGTATTAAGTTGTGGTAATCTCCACAGACACGGCAAATATTATATCATATTTTTTTCGGCTTTGCAAGAGTTTTTTATAAAAAATATGTTTTAAAAGTTTTTGAAGACATCAAGAACCTTTCTCCAAAAGGTTCTTGATGTCTTCTTATTCTCAATATTCCACATCGACCGTGTATTTGGTTGCGTAGGCTTCGTCGCACAGGGCGGCAAAGTCGAGTTTGTTCTCCTCGCGCAGTACTTTTTCAAGTTCGGGCTTTGTGCGGGGATGACGGGGAGTGAAGACCGTACAGCAGTCCTCGTAGGGAAGTATCGACGTCTCAAAGGTGTCGATCCTTCTTGCCATCTGCACTATCTCTTCCTTATCCATACCGATGCAGGGGCGAAGCACCGGCATATTTACCGCGTTATCGGTGACGCCTATCGCCTGCATTGTTTGGCTTGCGACCTGACCCAAGCTCTCGCCTGTGATCAGCGCGCCGCAACCGCGCTCGCGCGCGCAACGCTCGGCAAGCGTCATCATATAACGGCGCAGAAGCAGTGTGAAATAATCTTCCTCGCACGCGCGACGAAGCTCCTCTTGTATATGTGTGAGCGAGATGATATGCACCTTCATCTTGCCTGTGTATGCGCAGACCAGGCGTGCAAGCTCAAGCACCTTTTCGCGTGCCCGCTCGCTGGTGTAGGGATAGCTCTCGAAGTGGAGTGCCTCTATCGTGACACCGCGTTTTGCCATCATAAATCCCGCGACGGGGCTGTCGATGCCGCCCGAAAGAAGGAGCAAGCCCTTGCCGTTCGAGCCCGAGGGCATACCGCCTGCGCCCTTGAATCTGCCCGCGTAGACATATGCGGCGTATTCTCTTATCTCGACCATAACGGTGATGTCGGGGTTGTAGACGTCGACCTTAAGCCGCGGCATAGCCGAAAGGACGGCACCGCCGACCTCGCGCGAGATCTCGGGAGATTTTAGGGGGAAGTTTTTGTCCGAGCGCTTTGCCTCGACCTTGAAGGTCTTGTGCCCCTCAAGATAAGCGGGAAGGTACTCTTTTGCCATTTCGAGGATCTTGTCCATATCTTTTTCAACTATCGCCGCGCGGACAACGACCACTACGCCGAAGACTTTGCGAAGCGAATCGAACATCGCGTCGATATCCTGGTACTCATCCTTGGGCTCAACGTAGGCCGTGCTCTGTGCAGAGTAGACATCAAATTCGCCTACAGCGGCGGCGCGGCGCTTTATCTCGCGAAGGAGCATTGATTCAAAGTTTTTGCGGTTCGCGCCCTTGAGCACGACCTCGCCGTATTTGCATAAAAGTATTTCTTTCACTGTTATTGATCCTTTTCTGATTTGTTTAACGAATTTGTCCGTTTCCGTTTATGAGATACTTATCGGTCGTTAGCACGCCGAGGCCCATCGGGCCGCGTGCGTGGAGCTTTTGCGTCGAGATACCTATCTCTGCGCCGAAGCCGAACTCGCCGCCGTCGGTAAAGCGCGTCGACGCGTTGACGTAGACCGCCGCTGAGTCTATCTCGGATTGGAATCTTTCGGCATTTACAAGGTCGTTCGTGATTATCGACTCGCTGTGGTGAGTGCTGTATCTGTTGATATGTTCTATTGCTTCGCCAAGTGAGGATACGACCTTAACAGAGATGATATAATCGTCGTACTCGGTGGCAAAATCTTCGTCGGCCGCAGAGGTGCAAGCTATTATCTTCTGCGTCTTTTCGCATCCCCGTATCTCAAGCGAGAATGCCTCACCCGCTTTTTTGAACATCGGCAGGAATCTTTCTGCGACGCTCTCGTGTACGAGCAGTGTCTCTATTGCGTTGCATACCGAGGGGCGCGAGGTCTTTGCGTTGATCGCTACAGAAAGAGCCATATCGAGATCTGCGCTCTCGTCAACGTAGAGGTGGCAGTTGCCCGCCCCTGTTTCAATTACGGGGATCTTTGCGTTTTCGGTGACGTTTTTTATAAGCCCTTTGCCGCCGCGCGGAATGAGCACGTCAACATACTCGCGAAGCGTCATAAGTATGTTTGCGCTCTCGCGTTCGGTATTTTCGACGAGCCCGATCACGTCGGGCGAGATGCCTGATGACGACAGTGCGCACTTCATTATCGAAACGAGAGTTTTGTTTGTATTGATCGCCTCTTTGCCGCCGCGAAGGATGACCGAGTTGCCAGTCTTGATGCACATTCCCGCCGCGTCGACCGTGACGTTGGGGCGTGCTTCATAGATAATGGCGACCACGCCGAGCGGCACTTTGGTGCACTTTATGGTAAGACCGTTGGGGCGAGTGGTGACGCTTCCCGCGCCTATGGGGTCGGGGAGCGCGATAAGCTCGCGCAGAGCCGAGCAGATGCCCCCGACTCTTTTCTCGTCGAGCTTGAGTCGGTCAAGCATAGGTCCGGGCACGCCGTTTTCTGCGGCGCGCGAGAGGTCAAGCTCGTTTGAAGTGAATATTTCGGCTCTCTTTTCCCAAAGCAGGTCTGCTATTGCGGCAAGAGCTTCGTTTTTCTTTTGTGTGGATGTTCTTGCAAACTCTGCCGAAGCGCGCTTGACGCTTTTGGCGAGTTCTGTCATATATGTATTGAGATCCATATCTTACTCCTTGGTTGCCGCGAAGAATGTTCCGCGTTTTTCTCCCGCGAGGATATCGTAGAGTATGTGCGGGTCGGTTCCGTTTGCGATTATCATAGGTATTCCCGCATCTCCCGCGATCTTGGCCGCCTTGATCTTAGCCACCATACCGCCCGTGCCTCGCTCGGTTCCCGCACCGCCCGCCATAGCGAGTACGCTGTCATCGATAAAGTCAATTCTCGGAATGAGCTTTGCGTCGGGATTCTTTCTCGGGTCACAGTCATAAAGACCGTCTATGTCCGAGAGGTTGATGAGCAGATCGGCGTCGCAGACGAGCGAAACGTACGCCGAGAGGGTATCGTTTCCGCCGAACTTGATCTCCTCGGATGAGACGGAGTCGTTTTCATTTACTATCGGCACACATCCCATCTCAAGCATCACGCGGAATGTGTTTTCGACCGCGTGACGGCGCTCGGGCGAGTCTATTACATCTTTTGTCATAAGTATCTGTCCGACGGTATGTCCGTATGTTGAAAAGAAGCGGTCATATATCTTCATAAGCTCGCTCTGTCCTACCGCCGCCATCGCCTGTTTTTCCTCGACGCTGCGCGGACGGTGGTCGACGTTCATCTTTGCTATTCCCGCCGAGACTGCACCCGAGGATACGAGCACTATCTGCTTGCCCGCGTTCTTGAAATCCGAGAGCGCGAGCACGAGCGATTCGATACGGTGAAGATTGAGTGCGCCCGTCGTGTGAGTGAGGGTCGATGTGCCTATTTTTACGACTATTCTCCTGTAATCTTTTACGAGATCCATATAACTACCTGTCTTTCGCGAAAAATTTATAAAAAAAGACTTTCAAAAGCAAAGAAAATATATTATAATATAATAGTATAGTACAATGGAAGACTTTTTTCAAGTGAAATTTAGAAGCTTTTTTTCGGGGGGCGCACCAATGAGCGAAAAATTCAACATAAATATAGCCGATGTGGCGATAACCGTTATCACCGACGAGGATGAGAACACCGTAAACGAGACGGTCGCCCTTCTTGATTCGAAGATACGCGAGATGAATCTGGGTAGTGCGCGTACCTCAAAGCTTGAGGCGGCGCTGGTCACCGCTCTCGACTGCCTTTGCGAGAAGAACAAGCTCAAGAAGAGAGTCCTTACGGCAGAATCGCACAGCGCATTCTATGCGGCGCAGGCAAACGCGCTTCGCGCCGAAAATGAAGAGCTGAAAAAGAAACTTGAAGAATATGAAAGCTAAGCTTCCCGAACTGCTTGCCCCCGCAGGCTCGAGAAAAGCCATAGAGGCCGCCGTTTCGGCGGGCGCGGACGCCGTTTATTTCGGCGGAAAAAGCCACAACGCGCGTATTTTTGCCGATAATATAGACGACGGTGAGCTCAAGGACATAATATCCCTTTGCCACGCGTACGGGGCAAAGAGCTATATCACGCTTAATACTCTCACGCATTCGCGTGAGCTTGGCGACGTTTTAAAATTCGCGGAACTGCTTTACCGCTCGGGCGCCGACGCGCTTATTTTAGCAGACCTCGGACTTGCGTCGATGATAAAAAGATACATTCCCGATTTTGAGCTTCACGCGAGCACACAGGTGTCGGGACATAACACCGACGCGGCAAGAAAACTTGCCGATCTGGGCTTTTCAAGAATGGTGCTGGCGCGTGAGATGCCGCTTTCGGATATCCGATCGTTTTGCGAGAACTCGCCCATAGAATCTGAAGTGTTCGTGCACGGTGCGCTCTGCGTATCGGCATCGGGACAGTGCCTTTTCTCCTCGCTTGTGGGCGGACGGAGCGGAAACCGCGGTGAGTGTGCACAGCCCTGCAGACTCCCTTACACCAAGGGAACTTGCAAAAAACCGTGCTACCCGCTGAGCCTTCGCGACCTCTCGCTCGCTCCCCACATTCCCGCGCTTATAGATGCGGGTGTGGCGTCGCTCAAGATTGAGGGGAGAATGAAATCCCCCGAGTACGTGCGCGATGTGACGGCGATATACAGAACACTGCTTGATGAGCGCCGCGCGGCAAACGCCGACGAGACGGCGGAGCTTGCAAGGATATTCTCCCGCTCGGGATTTACCGACGGATATTTTACCGGCAAGGTCGGAGCAAATATGCTCGGTGTCCGTACCGAGCGCGAAAAGGCGGAGAGCCGTGAGCTCGTACCTTTTGATAAGATAACGAAGAAGATACCGCTTTTTATGTCGGCGAGCTTCAATATAGGCAGACCCGCCTCTCTTAGAGTGTCGGACGGCAAAAAGAGCGTTACGGTGTACGGAGCTTCTCCTGTTTTGGCAGAGAATTCTCCGACGCCGAAAGAAAATATTATAAGACAGCTTGCAAAATTAGGGGCGACTCCCTATGAGGCGGCACAAATCGAATGCGAAGCCGAGGACGGTCTGCTGATACCGCTCTCGAAGATAAACGAGCTTCGCCGAGATGCGCTTGATGCGCTTATGTCCCCCGATATGGCGCGGACAGGCTTTGTTATGCGCGAGATCCAAAAAGAGAATAGAAGCACAGAGCGAACAAAAAAGAGAAGCGCGCGTTTCCTCTTTGCAAAAAATCTGCCGTCCGAAGGCGAGCTTGAACGGTTTTTTGATATCGTATATCTGCCGCTTGCCGAGATATCGGCAAACAAAAACGGCGCGGTGAACGGTGTGATACTTCCGGGTGTGATCTTTGACAGCGAGATGCCTGAGGTCGAAAAGATGCTGAAAGCTGCAAGAGGCGCGGGCATTACTCACGCGCTCGTCTCAAACATCGGACACATAGAGCTTGCAAAAAAATACGGTTTTATTCTGCACGGCGACTTCAGACTCAACGTGTACAACACCGAGACGGCAAAAACGCTTGAAAGCCTTGGCGTAGAGGATGTTATACTCTCGCCCGAGCTCTCGCTTGCGCAGAGCCGAGATATCGCCGCAGATGCTGCTGCCGTTGTCTACGGGCGTATTCCTTTGATGTTGCTCGAACGTTGCGTGATCGAGGATTGCGGCGAGTGTGGGAAAAATTCATTTACTCTCACTGACAGACGGGGCGTTTCTTTCCCCGTATTTCGCGAATATCCGCACAGAAACGTGCTCTATAACAGCGTGCGCACCTATATGGCAGACAGGGCAGACGAGATGACCCGCGCGCGGGTGGGCAAGACACATTTTATTTTTTCGGACGAGAGTGAGCGCGAAGTTCTCGCCGTCATAGAAGCATATAAAAAACAAAGACAGCCGAAGGGAAACGTTCGGCGGATAAAATAGATCGGAGTACGGTTTTGCGGCTTTTGCCGCAAAAAGCAGAGCGGCAATTTGCTGCCGCAAACCTGCCCCAATTCCCAAAGAGAAAGGAAGCTTTTGCAAAAGCAAAAGTTATGGTCATAATTATGGCAAGAAGCATAGGAATCGACCTTGGCACAGCCAATACAATAATCTGCGTCAAAGGGAAGGGTATCGTATTAAGAGAGCCTTCTGTTGTCGCAATAGACTCGCGCTCGCGTCGGCTCTGCGCCGCGGGCATTGCCGCAAAGCAGATGTGCGGCAAGACACCGGGCGATATAATCGCGTTCCGTCCGATAAAGGACGGCGTTATCGCCGACTACCGCATAACTGCGGATATGCTCGAATATTTCTTCCGTAAGATAGGTATGAAGTCTGTCTTTAACCGCCCGAATGTCGTCGTCGCGACTCCCTACGGCATTACCGAGGTCGAGAAACGTGCGGTCGAGGATGCCGCGCTTGACGCGGGAGCAAAGTCGGTCGCGCTTATCGAGGAGCCCATCGCCGCCGCTATCGGTACGGGACTGCGCGTGGCAGAGGCGAGAGGATGTATGATAATCGACATCGGCGGCGGCACTTGCGAGGTCGCTGTAATAAGCCTTGGCGGCATAGTTATATCCAATTCGATACGTGTCGGCGGAGATCAGCTTGACGCCGCTATCGTCTCTTACGTAAAGCGTAAGCATAACGTTATGATAGGCGATGCGACGGCTGAAATGTTAAAGAAGAACATCGGCTCTGTGCACCCTTCGGTCGACCGCGGCGTTATGGAGATAAAGGGCAGAAATCTTATGACCGGACTTCCCGCTATTATAAAGGTGCGCTCGGACGAGATCCGCGATGCGCTCGCAGAGCCGCTTGAGAAGATAATCGAGTGCATCCGTTCCACACTTGAGACCACGCCCCCCGAGCTTTCGGGCGATATATTCGATATCGGCATTATGCTTACCGGCGGGTCGGCTATGCTGGGCGGCTTTGACACTCTCATCTCGCAGATAACAGGCACGCGCGTAATGCTTGCGAAGCGTCCGCTCGAGTCGGTCGCGGTAGGCATCGGACGCGTTATCGAATCGAACGCGTCGTTTAGAGATTTTGTTGATTTCAGGACTCGCTAAATGCGCGAAGGCACCGCAAACGCGGGCCATAACAGCCACACTCAGCGCGCAATTTTGCTGAAAACGGGCCCAAACCGAAAAGACGCGGAATTCAAAATGATTACAAATACGGAGTTTTTATGCAATTCTTCAAGAGCAGATTTTTTATCGTCGCGCTTATCATTGCGCTCATACTTGCGATAGTTCCGACTGTGCTTTCGGTCATGGGGCTTTCTTCCTATGTCCGCGCGGCAATAGGGACTGTAGTCTCTCCTTTTCGGAGCGCGCTTTCGTATGTTGCTGACGGTATCGTGGGCTTCTCGGAGTATTTCACCGAATACGACAGGTTAGCCGAAGAGAACGAGCGGCTGAAAGATGAGCTTGCCGAAGCAGAGGACAAGCTGTATTCGGCAACACTTATAGAAGAAGAAAACGAGTGGCTTCGCGGCTACCTCGGCCTTAAACGCGAACATATAGATTTCGATCTTGAAGCGGCGACGGTCGTCGCACGCGAAGCGGGAAATTATATGACCGTGTTCGTGCTCAACCGCGGAACGCTCCACGGAGTCGCGGTCAATATGCCTATAGTGTGTGAGTCGGGCGTCATCGGATACATATCCGAGGTCGGTCCTACCTGGTCGAAGGGCGTGACTCTTATAGAGACGGCAAGTTCGGTCGGCGCATACGTTGAGCGCTCGGGCGAGACGGGAGTCGTCGAGGGATCGTACATACTTAAGGACGACGGACTTTGTACTATGTCATACCTGCCTTCCGATGCGGATATCGTTGTCGGGGACAGGATACTCACAAGCGGTGTAGGAAGCGTATATCCGCAGGGCCTTCTTATCGGCACGGTCGAGAGTGTCGGCTTTGACGAATACACGCGCGAGACCACGGCAAGCATTTCGCTCGCCGCACCCTTTGAGGATATAAAAAAGGTAATGATAATCAAGGATTTTAATATAACGAACAAGGACTAAAGGAGAAGCTATGTCGGCGCACGCAAAGATAATATTGCAAAAATCGCTCATATACGGTGTCGCCGTGATAGTTGCGGCGATATTCCAGACCGCCTTCTTCTCGCATATAAGGTTGTTTGGCGCAACGCCCGATATGATGCTCGGGGCGGTGATGGCGATAGCTATGTTTGAGGGCGAGAGGGCAGGATGCGCGGCGGGCATCGGCGCGGGATTTTTCATAGAAGCCATCGGCGGTGTGGGACTCTCGGTCCTTCCTGTTTTTTATATGATATGCGGCGCTGTGTGCGGTCTGCTTTGCATACGCACCTTCTCGCGCGGACCGGTCACATTCGTGCTTTTTGCGCTCGTCGCTTATATTGCACGCGCGATGGTGACTCTTATATATATAAGCTTTCTATGGGGTGATTACAACATCCTTGACGCGATAGGAAAGATACTCGTACCCGAGTATTTTTCAAGTGTAATATTCTCACTTTTCTCCTTTGCCGCAATAAGACTTTTGGCAAAGATATTCCACAGAACAAGAGAGCTCAACAGATAAAGATCATTTTCAAAGCGAGGTGAAACAAATGAACAAAAAAGCCCACATTGCAAGATATATTGCGCTGGGTGCCGCTTTTGTGCTCATTTGTCTGGTCTATCTGACAAGGCTTGTCAATTACCAGATCTCGGGTGTCGATCTGTACACCTCGACAAAGACAGATACATATACGCGTACGGTCATTATACAAGCGCACCGAGGCGAGGTCTTTGACCGCAACGGCAAGGCTCTGATCTCAAACAAATACACCTACAATCTCGATTTCGATTACGGAAGTATGCCGCGTACAAATGCCGAGCGCAACGAGACTTTTTTGGCACTTTTCGATGCACTTGAGGCAACGGATAACGCAGAGCTTTTTCCCCAGATATCGTCCCCGCTTGCGGGAAGCTATCCCGACTATACATATGATGAAGAATTTTTCGCTTCTTCTGCCGCTCAAAAACGCTTTAAGCGTGTGCTCAAGGACTATGCTCTCGATGAGGATACCGATTGCGAAGAATTCGTGGACTTCTTTTTGAAGAAGTACGGACTTGTCAACTCGAAGGGTGAGCCGAAGTACACCGACGAAGAGGTGGACTTCTTGCTCAAGCTTCGCTTTGACCTCTATTACAAGGATTTCAGCCCGAGCACGCCTTACCGCATAATCGACGGCGTGGATATGTCGCTCATATCCTACATAAAAGAGCTCGGACTGCGCGGAGTCTCTTTTTCGCAGAGCGTAGAGCGAGTCTACAATTATCCCGGCTATGCATCTCACATACTCGGACGCACTGGCAAGATACAGGCAGCTGATGCCGAATATTATACCTCGCTCGGATACCCGCTTGATGCGATCGTGGGTACGTCGGGTGTGGAAAAGGCATTTGAAGAATATCTGCGCGGCATCGACGGCAAAAAGGTCATCGTCGAAGATGCGTACGGGAACGTGATAGAAGAATATATTTCCGAAGAGCCTGTCGCGGGCAAGGACGTTTATCTTACCATAGATATCGAATTGCAGATAGCCGCTGAGGACGCGCTCAAGGCGAATATAGAATATATAGCAGAAAACGCGCTGACTAAAAAGGGCGAGCAGGACGGCGAAGACGCAGACGCGGGCGGACTTACGGTCATCGACCCAAACACAGGCGAGCTTCTTGCTTCCGCTTCGTATCCCACATATAATCTTGCGACATTTTCAGAGGATTGGGCAGAGATAAGCACAAATCCGCTCTCCCCTATGACAAACAGAGCATTTTCGGGAATGTATCCCCCCGGCTCTACCTTCAAGATAGCGACCGCCATTGCCGCGCTCGAGGAAGAAATAATCGATCCGACCTCGACCATCGACACAAAGGGCCGCTACACCTATTATGACAAAAACGGACCGCGCTGCTGGCTCTATCTTATGAACGGGCGGGTCCACGGAGAGATAGACGTTACCGAGGCGATACAGGAATCCTGCAACTACTTCTTCTTTGAGGTGGGCAGGCTGCTCGGTATCGACAAGCTCAATGATTATTGTTCCTCTCTCGGGCTCGGACAGCCTACGGGAATAGAGCTCCCCGAGTGGAGGGGAATCCTTGCGGGACCCGAGTACAGAGAGAACAACGGACTTGATATATGGAATCCCGGCGACACGCTCAATGCCGCTATCGGACAGGCTGAAAACGCTTTCTCGCCATTACAGCTCTCGACCTATATGTCTACCGTCGTAAACGGCGGAACAAGATACAGTACGCACCTGCTCTACGCTGTAAAAGAGTACGGCACGAATGAAGTTATACTGCAGGTCGAGCCCAAGGTGGTAAGCGAGCTCGACATCTCGGATTCGACGATCACGACGGTGCTCGGCGCGATGAAGGATGTTACCGAAAACGGCTCGGCATCGCGTATCTTCCGAAATTATCCTATCAAGGTGGGCGGTAAGACGGGTACTGCACAGGTATCGAAGAATGCCAGTGACAATGCGATATTTACCGCGTTTGCGCCCTTTGATGATCCCGAGATCGTCGTTTCCTGCGTTATCGAGCGAGGATCAAGCGGTACCGACGCGGGTATCTCGGTGCGCGATATTTTTGACGTGTATTTTAAAGTTAACGAGGAGACAAATGAATAAAAAAGAGAAAAAAGAACGGATCGCAAAAATAGGCGAAGAGTTGAAAAAGCTCTATCCCGATGCCGAGTGCGCTCTCGAATACGGCGGCCAGCCGTGGAAATTGCTCATTATGGGCAGACTCTCGGCGCAGTGCACCGACGCAAGGGTGAACATCGTCTGCCGAGAGCTGTTTAAGAAATATCCCACGCTTGAATCGGTGGCAAACTGCTCTCTCTCTGAGCTTGAGGAAGCGGTCAAACCCTGCGGACTTTACCGCACCAAGGCAAAGAATATCAAGGATTCGGCAATTATGCTGATAGAGGAATACGGCGGAGTGCTTCCCGACGATATGGATGAGCTTTTGAGGCTGCCGGGTGTCGGACGAAAGATAGCAAATCTTTTGCTCGGGGATATCTTCGGCAAGCCTGCGATCGTCGCAGATACACATTGCATAAGACTTTGCGGCAGATTCGGTATGTATCCCGAGAGTCAAAAAGACCCGACCAAGGTCGAGAAGATACTCGTTGAGTTGGTCGAGCCTTCCGAGAGCAGCGACCTCTGTCACAGACTTGTGCTCTTCGGGCGCGAATACTGTATGGCGCGCTCGCCGAGGTGCACCGAATGTCCCATACAACATCTATGTGAAAGGAATATAAAAAGCAAATGAGTGACATCAAAGACATAAGCCTTGCCAAGAGCGGCTACGATAAGATAAACTGGGTAAAAAGCTATATGCCCGTGCTCAACGCAATAAACGACGAATTTACAAAGACCAAGCCCTTTGCGGGCAAAAAGATATCGATGTCGATACACCTTGAGGCAAAGACGGCGTATCTTGCGATGGTGCTCCGTAACGGAGGCGCAAAGGTGTGCGTGACGGGATGCAATCCTCTCTCAACGCAGGACGACGTAGCGGCGGCGCTCGTAGATGCGGGATTTGAGGTAAATGCGCGCCACGGTGCATCAGAAGAGCAGTATACGGCTCACTTGAAGGCGACGCTCTCACAATGCCCCGATCTTATAATAGATGACGGCGGAGATTTCATCTCGCTTCTTCACGGAGAGTGCCGCGAGTACGGAAAGGATCTTATCGGCGGATGTGAGGAGACCACAACGGGTATCCACCGTCTCTTCGCGCGTCAGGCGAAGGGCGAGCTCGATTACCCGATGATAGATGTAAATGATGCTGACTGTAAACATCTTTTCGACAACCGCTACGGTACCGGACAGTCGACACTCGACGGTATTATGAATTCGACCAACCTTATCATCGCGGGCAAGACGGTAGTCGTCGCGGGCTACGGCTGGTGCGGCAAGGGAATCGCTATGCGTGCTAAGGGTATGGGCGCGCTCGTCGTTGTCACCGAGATAGACCACGTAAAGGGTATCGAGGCTGTTATGGACGGATTCCGTGTTATGCCGATGGACGAGGCGGCAAAGATAGGCGACCTCTTTATTACGGTCACGGGATGCTCGGACGTTATTCGCGGCGAGCATTTTGATGTGATGAAGGACGGCGTTCTGCTCGCAAACAGCGGACATTTCGATGTTGAGATAGACAAGAAGGCACTTGCGGCGCGCGCGGTGCTCGTGCAGGATCGCAAGCCGAACATTGTCGGTTACCGTATGCGTGACGGTCGAGTGCTCAACCTGCTCGCAGAAGGACGCCTTGTAAATCTCGCGGCAGGCAACGGACATCCCGCCGAGATAATGGATATGAGCTTTGCCATCCAGGCGAAGGGACTTGAATATCTTGCAAAATGCGGCAAGATACTTGAAAATAAGGTCTACGCCGTACCGCGCGAGATCGATGAGGCTGTGGCGAGAATGAAGCTTGCAAGCTTCGGCACGAGTATCGACACACTCTCACAAGAGCAGAAGAAGTATCTTGAATCTTATAATTGATGACAAAGAGGCATACCGCGGTATGCCTCTTGATTTTTTACGGTATAATTGTTGACCTTGATTTGGAAATAATATATAATTAAAATACAGATATTATTTTGGGAGCGGTATATGAAGAATACTATTGTCAGACTTTTATGGTGTCAGCTTGAAAATTTCAAAAATGTCGAATACGGCAAACTCGAGATGCCTGACTTTTTTTCGCGCAAAGAGCCGGTCGGCGCCGAGATACTCGGTCTGTACGGACAAAACGGCTCGGGAAAGACAGCTATCATCGATGCGCTGAGCTTTCTCTCGGCGCTTCTTTCGGGCGCGCCCCTTCGCGCGGATACCGCTGATTACATCACCAAGGGTGAGCAGTGCGCGACTCTGAAGTTTGCTTTTTCGGCGGAGACCGAAAAAGGGAGCTTTTTTGCCGAGTATCTGTTTTCACTCTCGCGCACGGGTGACTCTTTTGAGATCTCGCGCGAGAGGCTTATATCTGCTCCTATTGAAGATACAAAAATCGGGAAAAGGACGACCCTGCTCGAGCACAGCACCGAGAGCCCGTCGCTTTTGCTGCCAAAGGCAAGACTTGCGTCGCTTCTTGCGGCAGATAAGGATAACAGAGTCGCGCTTGAGGTTGCAAAGATAATCGCAAAAAAAGAAAAGACCTCATTTATATTCGGCGGCGGCAAGGAGATATTCCTATCGGGCCTTGAAGACGTGCAGGCAACGGTCATATCCGCGCTTGCCGATTTTGCGAAAAAATCGCTCTTTATAATAAAAAATACAAAAAATGAGGATTTTGTGCTCCCTGTATCGGTCAAGATCGAGCCTGCAAATGCAAGTACCACGGCTAAGCTCCTTGTCGAGCCTGCCGTGATCGACGAGGCGAGCCTGCCGAGCTTTTCGGGAAGCGTTGCCAGCCTTAACCGCGTGCTCGGTGTGTTGATACCGGGACTGTCGGTGGATATCGAAAATTACGGTGCTCAGATGATGAGTGACGGTACGGCGGGCGCAAAGATCGAGCTCGTCTCCTTGCGCGACGGCAAGCGGATCCCGATAAAATACGAGTCCGAAGGCATCCGCAAGATAATATCGGTACTTAACATTATGATCGCGATGTACAATGACCGCTCGGTCTGTATGGTGGTCGACGAGCTTGACGCCGGCATATACGAGTACCTTCTCGGCGAGCTTCTTTCGATCCTTGAGGAAAGCGGCTCCGGACAGCTTATATTTACTTCGCACAATCTGCGTCCGCTTGAGATGATAGACCGAGATGCGCTTGTGTTTACGACAACAAATCCCAAAAACAGATATATTCGTCTCGGCGGCGTGAAAAAGGGAAATCTGCGCGACATTTATCTGCGCAGTATCAACCTCGGCGGACAGAAGGAGCAGATATACGATCTTTCAAACAGCTTTGAGATAAGCCACGCTATGAGGCTTGCGGGTATGAAGGATGAAAAATAAGACAAAAAAGGTAATACTTTTTATTGTCGAGGGCTTTACCGACAAACAGTCACTCGGCCTTGTCCTCTCGCGCCTTATCGACACGAATGAGGTGATGTTTCACGTCGTTGCGGGCGATATCACAGCCGCGTACAAAGCCGAAAAGAAGATAAGCGAGCAGATAAAGTCGTTTCTGTCGCGCACGCATTTCAAGAAGAGCGACATCCTTCGCATCGTCCAGCTTATCGACACCGACGGGGCGTTTATCGATCCGTCGAAGGTGCGGTATGCGAAGATTAAGAGGATGAGGTATTTCGACGATCACGTAGAGACCCCCACGCCCGAGGCGATAATCAGACGAAATGAGCTGAAACGTGATTCAGTGCAGGAGCTTTCACATCAGAATTATGTCTCGGGAATACCGTATTCGATATACTATTTTTCGGTGAACATAGAGCACGTGCTCCACGGCGTGCGCGGCGGTCTGGAATCGGCGGACAAGGTGAGACTTTCACGCGAGTTTATTGACCGATTTGCCGCCCGCCCCGAAGACTTCGTCAAATTTATGAGAAGCGACGAGGTCGCCGCTCCGGGAGATTACATTGACAGCTGGGATCATATCTTCAAAGATGATAATTCACTTATGCGAAATTCGAATTTCAGGTTGTTTTTTAATTAAGCCGGTGAAAAGGGTAATAAAATGAAAAAAGTCCTTGTTATAGTCAACCCCATTTCGGGTAAACAAAAATTGAAGAACGAGCTTTTGGAGCTTGTTGCATTTCTTTGCAAGAGCGGATATGCGCCGACCGTGATGACAACCGAGCGCAAAGGACACGCGACCGCCCTTGCGCGCGAGCACGCCGATGGGTATGATCTTGTCATATGCTGCGGCGGCGACGGCACGCTCGGTGAGGTCATCTCGGGTGTTATCGGCAAAAAGTCCACGACACCGCTCGGATACATTCCGTCGGGGACGACGAACGATTTTGCCAACAGCTTAAAGATCCCGTCCCAAACGCTCGAGGCGGCAAAAAGAGCGGTTACGGGTTATCCCACCAAGCTTGATATAGGCAGATTCGGGACGTCGTATTTTACCTACGTGGCAAGCTTCGGTGCATTTACCAGCTCATCCTATTCCACGCCCCAGCCAAACAAGAACGCCATAGGGCATCTTGCTTACGTGCTCGAAGGGGCGAAGGACCTCTCATCCCTGCGTCCGTATCACCTGAAGGTGAGCGCAAACGGCAGGGTGTACGAAAACGACTACATTTTCGGAGCTGTAAGCAATTCGCTTGTAGTCGGCGGACTTATCAGAATGAATAATGCAACCGTCAAGTTCAGCGACGGACTTTTTGAGGTGATGCTCATAAAATTCCCCTCGGGACTCGACAGCCTCTCAAAGATAGTCGCCTCTCTGCAGTCGCAGAAATACGATCCCGAGGTCATAGATTTCTTCCAAGCCGAGAAGCTTACGGTTGAGTGTGAGGAAAAATTCCCTTGGTCGCTTGACGGTGAGTACAATCCCGGAAACGAGAAGATAGACATCTCGGTGCAAAAAAAGGCTATAAGCTTGAACTTATAAAAAAACCGCCCATCGGGCGGTTTTGTTTTTATCAATTATAAATGGGATTTGTCCAAGCGCGGCGGCCGAACGCATCTACAACGCAGACACGCATCATTTCGGGCTGAACGCTCATTTTGTAAGAAGCGCTGAGCGACGCACCCGTGCTCTGTCCCATAAGGGTGTTAGCCTGTCTGTCGCGGATGAGCCATACCTTTGCCGCACCGGTCGTCTCGACGTGAACGGTGTTTGTGTCGGTGTCAAAATAGAAATCCTTGATGATAGGACCGCAGGACGAATAGAACGCGCCTTCGTTGAGTGCTGCAAGCACCGACTTGACATTCTTTTCTGCGTTTACCATTACCCAGCCGCGGCCGAGTGTTCCGCGTCCGTGAGCATCGTCGGTAGCAACGCCGAAGAGGCGGTTACCGTATGCTATGACCTCGTTCCAGTACGCCGCGTTCGTGTCCATATCGTGCGCGTAAGCCGAACCGGAGTTCCAGATCTCCATAGCAAAATTGCCCTTGAAATCCTGGAAATACTTTGCGGGCGTGCGGCTCCACTCGGGATGGCAGTATATGGTCATATTGTTCTTTTTGTGCATCTCGTCAAGCAGATCCTGGAAGACAGAGAGATCTGTTATGTCGGGGCCTGCGACAAATTCATCGTGGGCAATGCCGTTTGTGTCGTCGTCGGGACCGAGCACGATGGTGTGGAGATGGCGGATGCCGCCTGCGGTCTTGTCAAACTGCATATTTATCTCCATCGCGGGTATGATCACGATGCCTGTTTCGGGCGCGTAGTTTACCCTGTTATATTTCTGATGGTCTGTGATGGCTACAAGGTCATAATTCTCCTCTGCATAAGCGTGGAGAAGCTCTTGGGGAGCGAGCTTTCCGTCGGATCTTGTGGTGTGGCAGTGAAGGGCGACCTTCTGCATCTTTTTCGCATTCTCAAAGGCTTTTTGTCTGATTATCATATTATTTTACCTCACTTTTGTGATAAGAGAAACGTTATATTTCGATTATAGCACTCTTTCTTTTATTAGACAAGAGAAAAAAGAAAATATTGCTAAAATATGATTATTGTTGTATAATTTTATTATGTAATATGATCTTTTTGCATAGAATGTGATCTTTTCGGGGAGTGAGCGGGTGAAGATGTATATCGAGGGCATCGAAATAGAACTTGTGCGAAAGAATATCAAGAATATAAATCTGTCTGTTAATCCGCCCGACGGACACGTGCGCGTGTCTGCTCCGTATTTCGCAGATATTTCGCTTGTCGAGAGCTTTGTTGCCTCAAAGCTTGATTGGATAAGAGCACACAGAGAGAAATACGAAAACAGACCGGTCATACCGCCCTGCGAATATCTTTCGGGAGATACGGTGTATCTCTTCGGCAGAGCGCTTACGCTTTTCCTTGACGAGGATCTTCGCCGCGGTGCGGTAATAAGGGAAGAGGACAGGCTCATCCTCGGCAACAGGGGAGGCAGTACGTCCGATGACAGAGAACGATATATAAACGAGTGGCTAAGAGGTGAGCTTGCGCGCGAGACAGAATATCTTATGCCTGTTTGGGAGGAGCGCACGGGACTGCACCCAAGCTCGTGGCAGATAAAGAATATGACTACGCGCTGGGGCACGTGCAACACGAAGACGAAAAAGATATGGCTCAATCTGCAGCTCTCGAAAAAGCCGCCCGAGTGTCTTGAATACGTCATACTTCACGAGCTCACGCACTTGAAGATAAGAGACCACGGACCGCGATTCAAGGCCGAAATGGACGAATATATGCCCGATTGGCGCGCGATCAAACAAAAGCTTAACGAAAGGCAGATCTGATATGGCTCTCTTTCACCCGATCAAACCCGTATATAATAAAGATTCACGCATACTCATCCTCGGAAGCTTCCCGTCGGTAAGATCCCGTGAGACAGGTTTTTTCTACGGGCATCCGCAAAACCGATTCTGGCGTGTGCTTGCCAAGGTTTTTGAATCTGCCGTTCCCGAGACCGTAGAAGAGAAAAAGGAGTTATTACTCTCACACGGCATAGCGCTTTGGGATGTGGTAGCCTCGTGTGAGATCGTCGGAAGCTCGGACAGCTCTATAAAAAACGTGATACCTAACGATATATCGGCCATCCTTTGCGGATCGGATATCGAGGCGGTATATGTCAACGGTAAGACTGCGTACAGTCTGTACCGCAAATATATTCTGACAAAAACAAAAAAAGAGGCGGTGTGCCTGCCCTCGACCTCTGCCGCGAATGCCGCGTGGGATATACCGCGTCTGACGGCTGCCTGGTCAAAGATAAAGGAGGTGTCCTATGGGCGCAGATAAAACAGAAAAGCTTTCGCAGATACGCTCGGACAACTTTCTGGTGCTCCGCATATACAGCACGCTCATAAACGAGGGTATGCCCGAGGATGCTGCAGAGCTTATAGGGGGCATCGCGCGCGATGCCGATATAAGTGAAGAGCGGGCGTTTGCGGCGCTTTTGTCGGCGTTTTGCAATTTTGACTCGGATGAGGACCCCCACGATCTTGTGATCGAGCGTGAGTATTTTTCGCATATCAAAAAGCTCTCAAGCATTCCTTATGAAAATGACCCCTACTACAAAAATATAAAATTCCCGAATATAAGCTCGGGCAGATGGCAGATGGGACGCGAGAGCTACCGTCCGTACGAGCCCTTTGTGTGGCGCGATATCGTGCTGACGGACGAGTTCCGCGAAATACCGCAGATAGGTTTTTTCGCAGAATCGTTTTCTTTCCCGGCGGTCTTTGAGGACGGCAGGGAATGGATGGCGATAAAGCCAAACGAGATCGAGACTATGCGCGCTCCGCTTGAGGCGGTGTCGGGAGATGTGCTCACGTACGGCCTCGGGCTCGGATATTTTACATATATGGCGAGCCTTAAAGACGAGGTGAGGAGCATCACGGTGGTCGAGCGCGACCCCGAGATGATCGGACTTTTTAAGGAGCATATCCTGCCGCAGTTTGCCTATGCCGACAAGGTGAAGATCGTTTGCTCGGACGCCTTTGAGTATGCAGAAACGAGAATTAAGAACGAGCATTTCGATTATGTTTTTGCCGATCTGTGGCACGACGCTTCGGACGGATTTGATATGTATATCCGCTTAAAGCGCCTTGAGAAGAACAACGCGGGCGCAAAATACCTCTATTGGATAGAGGATACGCTCCTCTCGCGCCTGCGCTGGATGGCATATGATGCGCTTGTTGCAAAGGGCTTGTCAGACTCTCAGATACGCGAGTGCCTTGAGAGCGCATACCTAAAGAAATTGGCGTACGACCTCAAAAGACAAATATGAACAAATTGTAAACAAAACCGAGAAGTGATTTACAGCTGTTATGAGGTGTGATAAAATAATCAAAGATATTATTCGTAACTGAAGGGAGAATTCAAATGAGAAACAACAGCTTTTCCGACGGTGAATGGAAAATTATGAAGGTATTGTGGCGCGACGGAAGCGCGTCTGTTGCCGCAATAGCAAACGAGCTTCGTGAAGAGACCTCTTGGTCTAATACCACTGTATTCGTTATGCTCAAGAGACTTATAGCTTCGGGTGTGGTCAGACTTGATGACAGCGTGCGTCCGCAGCTTTATTATCCGCTTGTCGAAAAGGACAAGGTCGTTCCCGAGGCAACAGCGTCCTTCCTTTCCAGAGTATTTGACGGAAATGTCGGTATGCTCGTGTCCTCTCTTACGACACAGAAAGATCTTTCGAAGGATGAGATATCCGAGCTTCGTGCTATTCTTGACGAGGCAGAGAAGAACGTAAAATGATCTATTACGTAATAAGTGTGTCAGCCCTTGCCGCGGCGGCGCTTCTCTCAAAAAGAGATTCGGAGCTTGCCTGCGATGAATCGGTGGCGAAAAAGCTTGACGACGGCTCGACGTACTATATGGATACTGCGTACGCCGACTTTGAGAATTCGCGCGATAAGTACTACTTCACGACCGAATCAGACGCCCTTTACACGGGAAGAGTAAAAGAAGCCGCGCTTATTGCTACAGGAAAATAAAAATTAAGAGGATCGAATTCGATCCTCTTTTTTATTAACAAAATGTAAATAGTAAAAATTGTGTGTTGACAAACGTCGACAGGTATGATATCCTTGCTGTAGACAAACGTCGACACTTGCGCGAATATATTGTTAATGCAAACTTAAGCAGATACAATTCGCGCGCAAATTCGACTAAAAATGGGGCCCAACCTATTTTTGTTTCGGGTGAAACACGTCGAATTTCAAAGTGAATAGGATCAACAACAATATCGGGAGGACAATACAATGAGTTATGTGAATTTATCGGAAGGCGAATGGAAGATAATGAAGGTGCTTTGGGAGAGCGCACCCAAAATGGGCGGAGAGATTGCCGCCGAGCTTGCAGATGAGACGGGCTGGTCGCGCCCGACGGTTTTTGTTATGCTCAAGCGCCTTATGGCAAAGGGTGCGGTAAGGCTTGACGACAGCGGCAGATATCAGTATTACTATCCCACGGTCGAGCGTGAGGAATGCCGCGACAATGAGACGGATTCGTTTATCTCGCGTGTGTTTGATGGGAACGTAGGACTTCTCGTGACAAATCTCGCGGGTAGAAATAAACTGACAGATGAGGATATAAACGAGCTCAAAAAGCTTATAGCTGCGGCGGAGAAGGAGAGAAAATGATCACATATCTTATCTCGCTGTCGCTTCTTATAGCGGCGGTAATAATAGTAAGAGCGCTCTTCAGGCGCAGTGTGCCTCAGCGTGTTATCTATGCGCTCTGGCTTGTGGTGCTCGTACGCATCTGTCTGCCCTTCCAGATCTTTGCGGTCGAGATGCCGAGCTTTACGGCACCCGTGCTGAACATAACCGAAGAGACGACAACGGCTCCCGAGACGACGGTCTCTCCGATAATACCCGATGTGACGGTGCCTGCTCCGAGCGTGACTGTACCTTCGCCGAGCGTGAGCATACCCGCGCCCGTCACGCCCGTCACACCGATCACTCCTGTGACTCCGAGCGAGACAGTGGCTTCCGAGACGGGCGGATCCGTAACAGCCGCTTTGCCCGAGAGTATACCGCCCGTGCTCACACCCGAGACCCCGAAGACACAGATCGACATTCCGTGGACAAAGGTACTGTACACCGCGTGGGCGGCGGGTTCGGTGATATTTGCGCTCGCGCTTGCGGTGTCGGCAATGAATCTGTCGCTTAAGCTCAAGTGCGACAGAGAATATTATATGAATCTCGGCAAAACGAAGGTCTACGTGTCGGAGAGCGCACGCTCCCCGATGCTTTGGGGAATAGTTCCCGTGATATATCTTACTCCCGACAAAAAGGACAGCGAGGCTTATTCGCTCGTTCACGAACAGACCCATCTTCGCCACGGCGACCACATCTGGTCGATAGTAAGAGTGTTTGCTCTCGTATTATTCTGGTGGAATCCGCTCGTGTGGGCAGCGGTGTATCTGTCAAAGCAGGATGCCGAGCTTGCCTGCGACGAGACGATAGCTTCCCGCCTTGACGAAAATGCAAGAATAGAATATGCAAACGTGATAGTTAACAACATACCGCGCCGAGGCACGCTCGCAACAGGGCTTGCTTCTGCACCCATTAAAGAAAGGATAATTATGATCACAAGAAAGAACAATACCAGATGGCTTTGCATCCTTCTTGCCCTCGTACTTACCCTCGGAGCTGTAGGATGCTCGTTTATAGGACCGAAAGATCCCACTCCGCCCGACTCGTCTATCGAAAGCGAAGCCGATATAGCGGTCGCGGCGCTTGATGAAAAACTGGGAAAGAAATTTACCCAATATTTAAGCGGCGTCGGCACAGATAATACTCTTCTCATCTCGTATATCGGAGATGACAGAGAGCCGCTTCTTTACGCAACGACCGACGGCGAGAATTTCAACAAGGTCGTAATAGAGATCCCCAAGACATACACCTACAACAACGCCGATATCGCATATATTTATCCTAACAAGATAATGATCGAGCTTGAGTTTCAGGGCGTGTACACTTATATCGAGTTTCTTGTAGACCAAAACGAGATCTTTGACGGTGTGCTCTCCAAGGATGAATGTTACCTTGTAGATTATCTCACTTCGCCCCTGAGTTTTATGAAGACGCCCTGCACAAATTTCCCCATCACTTATGAAGCGGGAAACGGCCCGTTTGCCGCTTACGTTCAAAGTGACACATCGGAGTATATTGATGTGTATAAGGAGAAATATCCCGAGAAGAGAGAAGACGTGATCGCAAGCATCCCGTGGGATGTGATCGCAGATTTTCCCGCAACAGAAAAGGCTGAGGGATGGCTGCCGTATTCGGTATGGTACGGCGAGACAGACGAGTTCTGTTGGGCTGTAATTGCAGGCGGAGTGCATCTCGGCTCGGACAACCGTAATTTCTGCCTCTCGCGCGACGGCGGCAAGACCTGGGAGATAGGCGAGAGTGCAAAGACCCGGTCGGGAATTACCACAAGCGCGATATTTATATCCGAAGATATAGGACTTATGGGATATGAGCGAGGCGCGTATAACGGCATCGTTATCGCGCGCACCGACGACGGCGGCAAGAATTGGGAGCGGGTAGAGATCGAAGTTCCGACGGGACTTGCCGATTTCACGCAGACGACGCCGAGAAGTTTTAATTATGACGGCAAGACGATCACTTGCACTATCTCGCTTGAAGAAGGCATAGGCCCGAACACGAGCGTGGATATTCTTTCAACGGATGGCGGTGTGACCTGGCAGTATGAATATAACTGGTCGGGAAAAATAGGCACTTACCATACCGTAATATCCAATTCGGGCACGCGCGAGGCTTATTTGGTTCCCGCCGCGATGTACGGATATAAGATGGGCGACGGAATTGCATATACAAGCTTTGAGAAGAACACCAATTCCTATTGGACGACGTTAAGAGCAGGCGGTGACAGCGAGTTTTGCGTCGTCTTCGGTACACAGAACGATTACAAGGCGCAGGGTGATTTTGACGCATATACGACCTATCACGTTACCGCAAAGAACGGACGCATCTTTAAGACCGAGCTTGTCGAAACAATTACAAAGGAGCTTGTGCTTGCGTCGGGAAAGGCGTATGACGGCGAGCTCAAAGGCACGTACAAGGCAAAATCCTTCTCGCGCGGCGACGGACTCACAAACTATACTTTCTGCTTCAATAACGGCGATCTCACGCTTTCGGCGTATCGCGACGGCTCGGGTGCGGGCGGCACTTACAACGGCACTTATACCTATGATAAGACGAGTGGAAAACTATCCGCAAATTTAAGCTTTACTACCGTTGAGAATGGTATGACTAAAACATCATTGGGTCATAATTTTACGGCAAAGGTATACGAATACGATGGATTTATTCATTTTATAATTACCGACAGCGGACTTTCGATGATAGACTCGAACGATCTTCTGCCCATCACATTCAGGCTCAACGACCGTCCCACCGACTTTGATATGATGTCAAATATCCTTATAAGCAGCGCCCTCACCGAGGCACAGCTCGCGGGCGAGGCGGCAAGCGACGAGGTCATACGCTATTTTATCGGACTCTCTTGCGTGAGCTATTACAGAGAAAACGGATTTATCTACAGCAAGTATTGGCGTCTTATTGATGATGGATTGACCTGGTATATGTCCCACGACGATGCGGCACGGATCGCATATGAGGTCTTTGGAGCCGAGAATTACAGCGGCGGAGAGATAACGATACCAAACGGAATAGGTCTTGGCTCGAGTAACGGCTGGCGTATCGCCGTTATGACGGAAGAGCAAAACGGCGACACCGCAGTGCTCACGTGCAAACTTGTGGGTGATGATATAACACAGCCCTCTGACAAAGTCTTCGGAAACTACCGCTTCACTTTCAAGTATATCACCGAGGGCGAGCGGGGATTTTGGAGATATATCGGTGCCGAGGAGATAGAGCACCTTTACACAGATACACTTGACGCATGACGCATACGATTGTAAGGCGGTATATTTCGATTATCTTAGCGAGACCTACGGAAAATACCGCATAAGTTTGCCGCTCGACAGCGACAAATACGATATAAGATTCAGTCTCAGATACTGCGACGACGGTTGCGAAGCCGACGATATCACCGCTTTTATGCAGAGAGTCACAACGGGCGCGGCACCTGTATATAGCTGTGTTCAGTCCTACACCAAAGGTACGGGCGATGGATATAACTTTGCCACGCGCAGATTTGAGTGGTCGATCCCCGAGATGATGAAGCCCGATATGACCGAGGAGAGCATGCGGGAAACAGAGACAAGGCTTGCAAAAATGTATGACTATATCCTCTCGCTCGGCGGCGGATACTTCGCGTGCGTGTATATTGAAGTTAAGGGCGAAAACACCGCAGATGCGGCGCGAGAGATCGAAGAAGCCGTAAAAAATGCGACCGCAACTCGCACAGCCGAGCCCGACGGTGCAGAGATAGCGATCAAAAAGTCGCTCTCTGCCGCACGCTCGGTTGAGTATCACTTGAGATATAATCCGACCGCCGCGCAGATATCGAGCACCGACAAGATCGAAGTAAACGGGATGACCTATTACAGAGTGATCCCGAGCGAGAGGTTTCCGTATGACACATGGGATGAGATGGTCGAATACCTCGAGCAGTTCTTCTCGCCTGCGCTCACGGTTCGCCTTCTTGCCGAGACGGGCAGGTTTGCCGAGCGTGACGGAATTCTCTATCAGAGCATAAGAGAGGGATATATTGACAACTCTCTGCATACAAGCACGCTTGAGATAATAAAGGAATCGGACAGAAAATATATTGCAAGGGTCACGACAAAGGTGGTCGATATAAACGATCGCACGCAGGTAACGGGCGAGGTCACATTTGATTATCCCTTTGAATATATCCGCGGCTCGTGGGTGTTCACTGATCTTCCGAAACAGACATCGAATCCTGTTGACCTCGCCTATTATCCCATCTCCGAGCACTACAGTGCATATCTTACGCGCGATATGAGGACTGTGCATATAAGAAAGATAGGCGAGAGCGAGAATCTTCTTTCTATAAGCTGTGACAGCACAGAAGGACTGCATCATATGGCGTTCTTACCGGGCAGCACGATACTCACGCTCAGCGAGGACGAAAAAACACTCGTTGTGAATTATATCTCAAATATTGACACAAACCGTGAGGGCGCGACGCTCTTTGACCTTGAAGCGAAGCAGGTACGCTCGCACTACCTGCCAAGACCCGAGGAGATAATTGCAGTCAACGACCCGACGGGCGAGCTTGCAAAGAAATTTCAGCCGTATATTGAGAGCGGACAGTGGCAGATCACCTGTACGGCAAAGGCAGACGGCGCGTATGTTGAGCTTATATATGAGCTTGTCACCGATACGATATCGGCGCAAGCATCGACAAGAGTGTCGAAGGATAACTATTACGGCATTTTGCAAATGTCGGGTTACGTACCGAATGCCGATGCGGCTGAATTTCTTGACGAATTTGAGAGGGCGAGAGAGGCATATTATTGGTTTGACGGCGGCACTCCTACCGTTAACGATCCCACAGGAAAGGTGATCGAGCTTCGCGGGCTTATGTACGCTCCTATAGAGAGCGACAGATTCACCGAAAACAACATTACCGATCTCGAAAGCCTTGAAAAATATTTAAATACGGTTTTCACAGAAAAAGCAACCGCAGAGTTTATGTCCAAATGTGCGGATGTGAATGATATTTCGACCGATGATAACGCTTATTATGTTATTCTGTATCACAACGGAATATTATATGTTCACCTCGGCGGCAGAGGCACATGGCCTACGAGCGATCCGATATTTATACTCAAAGAAAAGAGCGATAATACGGCGGTACTGGCGATCTATGTTTATGATGCACGTTATACAGATATCAAATGGGTTGAATTTGAAGCTGAATTTGTAAGATCGGGCGATGTATGGCTCTGTGACTCTTTCCCGCATATATGGTAAAAGAAAAATACCCGTTGAGTGTATCAGCGGGTATTTTTTGTATTAAAAGTTTTTGATACGGCGTCTCTCTTAAAGCACCTTTGACAAAAATTCGGTTGCACGGGGGCTCTTGGGTGAATCGAAAAATTCATTCGGCTCAGCCTCTTCCATAATGATGCCCTCGTCCATAAACATTATCTTTGTTCCGACCTCACGCGCAAAACCCATCTCGTGGGTGACGACGACCATCGTCATACCGTCTGCGGCGAGCTTTTTCATAACCTCAAGCACCTCGCCTACCATTTCGGGGTCGAGAGCGGAGGTCGGCTCGTCAAAGAGCATTACCTCGGGGTCCATACAGAGCGCGCGGACGATTGCGATACGCTGTTTCTGTCCGCCCGAGAGCTGTGAGGGATATGCATTCTCACGGTCGGCAAGTCCGACGACACGGAGAAGCTCGCGTGCTTTTGCTTCGGCTTCGGCTTTGGATTTCCCGAGCAGCTTCATCGGTGCAAGTGTCATATTTTTGAGCACAGTCATATGCGGGAAGAGGTTGAACTGCTGGAACACCATTCCCATCTTCTGTCTGTGCAGATTTATATTCGCCTTGGGGGATGTGATATCCTCGCCGTCAAAGTAGATAGCACCGCCCGTCGGCTCTTCAAGTCGGTTGAGACAGCGAAGGAAGGTCGATTTCCCCGACCCCGAGGGACCGATGACGACCGCGACGTCGCCTTTTTTTATCTCGACGTCGATGCCTTTGAGGACTTCAAGCTTTCCGAAGGCTTTGCAAAGACCTTCTACCTTAATAAGAACATTATCGTTCACTCTTGCGCAACCTCCTCTCAAGCTTACCTACAAGGAATGTAAAGAGCATTACCATTGCAAGATAGATAATTGCGACTGCGATAAGCGGCATAAACGCCGAATATGTAACTCCGCGGATACGCTCGCCCGCCTTTGTCAGATCCTCGATAGCAACGTAGCCCGCGACCGAGGTCTCCTTTAAGAGCACGATGAACTCGTTGCAAAGGGTGGGGAGCACTGTTTTGAACATCTGCGGAACGACGATGTGGATCATTGTCTGTATGTAATTGAGACCAAGGCTTCTGCCCGCCTCAAACTGTCCGTTGTCGACCGCCATAATACCGCTGCGGAATATTTCGGCGACGTATGCGCCCGAGTTGATACCGAAGGCGATTATAGCGACCATCGTGCCGTTTTTCGACGAAGCGAAAACGACGAAATACATAATAAGGAGCTGAACGACGACAGGCGTTCCTCTTATGACGGTCAGGTACACGTTTGCGATGAAATTGAATATCGAGATGAGTACCCAGCCGATGCCGCCCTTTTTCTTCATCGTTTCCTTGTTTTTGTCGTATGTAGAACGGATGACAGCAATAACGACACCGATGACAAGTCCGAGTATGAGAGCAAAGAAGGTTATGATAAGGGTGTTTCCGAGACCTTCGACAAGCCACTTCCATTTCTCGCCTTTAATAAAGTTGAGAACGAAGTCAGCCTTGAGATCAAGCCACCATTCGGTGATACCGTTCTGTAGATTTAATAACCAATCGTTCACGATCTATCTCCTAAAAACAGATTTGTTGATTTTATTATTACCCAAAAAATATGGGCGGGAATGCCGCCCATATCAGTTCAAAGTCGTAATTACTTGATGTACTTGTCTACGATAGCCTGGATCTCGCCCGACTCTGTGAGCTTAGCAAGTGCTGCATTGAGGTCTTCGAGAAGCTTTGTATCTTCCTTGTTTACTGCGATAGCGTAATCCTCATCAGCATATGCGCCGTCAAGGATCTTGAGTCCTTCGCTTGTCTCAACGAATGCCTTAGCGGGCTCGTTGTCGATGATAACTGCTGTTACCTTGCCTGTCTTGAGCGCTTCAACTGCGTCTGCGCCTGTCTTGTAGCGGATAACGTTGTCAGCGCCGAATCCCCATTTCTCGGGATCGTCGGATGCGTAAATATCACCTGTTGTATCCTGCTGAACACCGATCGTGATGCCTTCAACAACGCCTGCGGGGTTGCCCTCTTCGTCAAAGCTCGTGTAGAACTCTTCGAAGGATGTGTATGTAGCATCAGCCTTTACGATAACAGACTGGATACCCTTTGCGTAAGATGTTGTGAAGTTAACGCTCTCTTTACGCTCGTCTGTAACTGTCATACCTGCCATACCCATATCGTACTTGCCGGACTGAACGCCTGCAACGATAGCGCCGAAGTCGATGTCAACGATCTCAAGCTCAAGTCCGAGCTCCTTTGCGAGAAGTCCCGCGATCTCAACGTCGATACCTGCGAAGTTGCCGTTGTCGTCAACGTACTCGTAGGGAGGGAATGCCGCGTTTGTAGCCATATAAAGCTTGCCATCATCAGATGCGCCGCATCCTGCGAACACAACTGCGAGCATCAGAAGCGCGATAGTGAGTGCTAATATTTTTTTCATGATGAAAATCCTCCATAGTAGATTATGTTGTATTTTGTATTTAATAATTATACACCGTTATTGTATGAAATGCAATAGGTTTGCAAAAAATTCTCGAAAATTATTTCCCGCCGAGGTATCTTTCGTAGTAAAACAGATACTGCTGGGCAATTCCCGCCCATTTTCCAAGGCAGGCGGGGTCGAAATCGGGGGTGAAATACTTTGCCAGTATGCGCTTTACCCACACATCGATTGGGAAAGCCTCGTATTTTTCAAAACCGAAGAGCATTGCGCAGTTTGCGACTTTGGGACCGACTCCCTTGATGGCGCAGAGCATCGCCTCTGCTTCTTCGGACGGTGCCGATCTGATCTTTTCAAAGTCAAGTGCGCCCGACGATGCTTTTTCCGCCGCATCGAGTATGTATTTTGCGCGAAATCCCGTCTTGAGCGAGAAGATGAGATCGACTCCTGCGCCGCAGATCGCTTCGGGTGTGGGAAAGGCGAAGTGCCCGCCGTCTATTCTTTCACCGAGCTCGCGGGACAGAGCGGCGATTATCTTTTTGATGCGCGGTATGTTGTTGTTTTGCGATACGATAAAGGAGCAGACCGTCTCCCAGGGCTCCTGACGCAGTATGCGTATGCCGCCGCCGTATTCGACCGCACAGCGGAGTGCATCCGAGTCACAGCGTGCGAGCAGATCGCGCTTGACTTCGCCGTAATCGAGGTCAAGTCCGAGGTATTTTTTCCATATTTCTTTATATTCACGCTTGGTCGCGCCGTAGATGATAAGCTCGTCGGGACGGTCCTGTGCAAATCTTACATATCTGCCGTATGCGACCCCCTCAAATTCGCACGCGTGGCGCGGCGAGGGGACGGGATCAAAGCGAAAGCACTGACCGCAGTCAAAGGTTTGAGAGACCAGAAAATGCTCGATGCCCTCTATCTTGACGGCGCTTGTTTTGCCGTCGGTAAATTCGGTTATGTATTCTTTTTCTGCTATCATAATTACGCCCTTGATTTTTGTGTTGTTGTATAGTAAAATAATATCATAAATTATAAGAATTTTCAATATTTATCGAAGAGGTCAAGTTTGAAAATAAATTTTCAAACACGGTTTTGTGGCTTTTGCCGCAAAAAGCAGAGCGGCAATTTGCTGCCGCAACCCAGCCTCGATTTCCAAGGAGAAAGGAAGCTTTTGCAAAAGCAAAAGCTATGGTCATAATAATGGAACAGATCTATACTATACCCGTAAATGAAGCCTTTGAGGCGTACGAAGCCGACAAGAGCTGCGGCTGTGCTTTCTGCGCGCTGTACAACAAGCTTGAGGAAAATGAGCTTGAGCTTATCCTCGGAGCGTCGATGATGGAGCCCGATGTGAGAATAAAGACTAATAAAGAAGGCTTTTGCCCGACTCATTTCGATATGATGTTTAACCGTAAGAACAGGCTCGGACTTGCTCTTATGCTTGAAAGCCATCTGGATGAGCAGAAGGGAAACTTCTTCCCGGGCGGTGTGTCAGACCTGTTCGGTTCGAGCGCCGACAAAGCGGTCAAAGCGGGAGCGGCTCTTGAAGAGTCCTGCTATGTCTGCGGACGTATCGCATACCATTTCGAGCGAATGATAAAAACTGCGGTATGGCTCTGGGAGCGTGACGGCGATTTTAAGAAAAAGTTTGCAGCTCAGCCGTATTTCTGCCTGCCGCATTACAGAAAGCTGCTTGAATATGCAAAGAACGAGCTTTCAAAAAAGGATTTTAAGGAATTTTACGCGACAGCAAGCGGGCTTGAGAAGACATACTACGAGGAGCTCTCGGGAGATGTGAGCTGGTTCTGTAAGAAGTTTGACTACCGCTATGAGAATGAGCCGTGGTATAATTCCAAGGACGCGGTCGAACGCACCGTCAAGTTCCTTTCGTCCGACATTCACAAGGGTGTAAAAAAACAATAAAAAAGGGGGAGAGCGTATGCACGAGCTTATCGTCGGCGGTGCGGGCTCGGGTAAGACTGCCGAGCTTGCCTCGCGTTACGAAAAAGAGCAGAACGCTCTCTTTTTGTCGCGCAGGGGTATAACGCCCTACAAATTGGCGCTCGATATCGTCACATCCGTCGAGGGAAAGGTGCCCGAGCCCGAGCGGGAGAGCGGCATCGGCGAGAAGAAGAGCTGTTTTTCTTCGCGAAAAGAATATGACGCGCGGCTTGCCGTCGGCGCGCCCGTTTCGTTTTGCGGCGAGGAGATGAAGAGCTTTGGCGAGACCGACATAGCGAATTTTCTTTTTGAATCAAAGGTGGATTATATCTACGAGCACCCGTACAAGATCGATACGGCAACCGCTGAGTTTTCGCAATACCGCCCGGATTTTTACCTGCCGGAATATGATATTTATATAGAATATTTCGCGCTTGATCGTGACGGCAATGCCCCCGAGCATTTTGCAGACGGGTATGCGGCGTCGGAAAAATGGAAAAAGGAGCTCCACGCGAAAAACAAAACGAAGCTTATCGCGCTCTACGCCTATGAGCGTGACGAGGGAAAGCTTGTCGACTCGCTAAAAAAACAGCTGAAATGCGGGAAGGTCAAACTGCGCCACAGAAGACGCGGCGAGCTTTATCCGAAGGGCGCGTCGTATACCGAGCAAAAGGGCGCAGCGGATTTTGCGCCCATATTAAAAAAGGCGGCGGAATATGCAAGGTCGGGTGCGTACAAGTGCCCGTATTCGCACATCTTTGCCGATGATATCGACCTTTTCGGCGCGGATTGCGCCGAGCTTTTGCGTGCATTGCCTGTGCCCGTCACCGCAAGCGCGAGAAGCAAGGTCTTCGGCGAAAAGATAACAAGGCTCGATAAAAAATACAGGACGCCGAAATATGATTTTGTTTTCTCGCACACAAAAGACGGTGAGAGAGCCGAAATGATAAAGCGCCTAACCTCATTTCCCAACGGTGCCGTAGTGTTTATCATCGGAAAAAGAAATGACGATGCGCTTTTGCTTGCGGGAGACTGTATATCACTCTCGTACAACCGTGCGGGCGAGTGCGTCAATGTGAAACTGCCCCAAAACAGCGGGGTGCGTGTGTATTACCTTACCGCTTCGCGCGTCGAGGGAAGCGAGTGCGATCACGCACTCGTGCTTGCAGACACCTTTTCTTACGGGGATGAGCGGGAGTTTGAAACAGCGGTAACACGCGCCAAAAAATCTGTACTGATCCTCTCAAAAACGGGAGAGGAGAGTCCGCTTGCAAAGGATCTTCGCGGTTCGCTCGGAGTAAAAGAGAGCAAAAAGGGCTTTGAGTGCCCCAAGTGCGGCTCGCCGCTTACCGTGGTCAATGGAAAATACGGCGACTTCCTCGGATGTACCAACTACAAGGGCGGATGTGATTATAAAAGGAAAATGTAAAAGGTGTTGCACCGTATGAAGTGCAACACCTTTTTTGATTATTCGTACAGATCCGCAGAAACAGAGGACGCTTTGCTTTCGGGATCGAAGTATTCCATCGGGTCGACGTGGATGCCGTTAACGCTCAGCTCAAAATGCAGATGCGGCTCGTCGGCTATCTCGATGATGGCGCTCTCTCCGATGGCGCCTATGGTCTCACCCGCCGAAACTGATGTGCCGACGGCTATATTTGCGGGAAGGTCGGGGTCGAGATTTTTATATATCGAAAGTCCGCCGCCCGTATGGGAGATCGAGATGCATTTGCCCATAAGCGGGTCGTCCCAGACCTGCGAGACAGTACCGTCGGCTGCGGCACCTACGGCATCCCCCGAATTGCAGGCGATGTCTATGCCAAGATGCACGCGGTAGTCATCCATTGTTATCGAATAGACGGCTGTGTCCTCATTGTGAGGCTTAGAGACGGCGCCCTTTACGGGGACGTAAAATGTGGGGAGTGCGGGCGTGGGAAGGTCTACGTCTTCATAGTTGCCGTCGCCGGGCTTGACTATACCCGAGCCCGTAGTTTCGGGAGGAACAGTGGTATCGGGAGTGTCAAGATTTGTGCGCCTGTCCTTTGTGGTGTCGGGTGTCGGGCGCGTGTTGGGGGTGTTTGTAGTCGAGGGAGAGAGTGTGGTCTCATTTTTGCCCGTTGTTTCAAGCGCCTCTTTTCTTGCGCGGTTTACGCTTGAGGTTACGGCTATCACGATAGCCATAGCGCAAAGAACGAGCACCATCGATACGTACAGTATGCGGTTGACTCTTGCTTTGTTTTCTTTGTTATCCATATTTGTGTATCCTTTCTGTTTTTGTCTTACACGTGTATTTTGACCTCGAGCGGTGTTTTTTATACAGGAAATATCATTTTTCAAAAAACTCTTTTCAAAACGTCGCAGATATGTTACAATAATAATTGTAGAAAATCATCGAAAACGGAGGTCGTGCAAATGATAAAAACAGAGCGCATATCGGTTATGAATTTCGAAAACGCGGTCCGCGGCGCGAGAAACCCTATGAACAGCTGGGACAGAATGGACAGTTATTATGACGAGAACGGTAATTTCGTATTCGGAGAGAACGATCTTAAGCTTGCAAAGAATCTTTGCCGCTCGGGAAGCGATCACAGAAAGTTTATCCGTCAGATCTTTGTGTCGGTGGATATCACAGCGCCCCTTTACTGGTGGAAGGAGTTTGACACATACAAGGTAGGCACGGTCGCAAATTCCTGCTCGACTATGCACAAGATACATTCCAAGCCATTTGAGAGAGACGATTTCAGCCACGATCATCTCACTCCCGATGCCCTCGATGCGCTCGATGCGCTTATCGCGGTGCTTGAAAAGGAAAGGATCGCATTCGTTGAGACAAAAGACAAGTCTCATTGGTACAATATGATCCAGCTTCTTCCCTCGAGCTACAATCAGATGCGCACGGTAACGCTTAATTACGAGAACTTTATCGGAATTTACTACGCGCGCCGCCACCACAAGCTCGATGAGTGGCACGATTTCTGCGATATGATAATGGGCTTGCCTTATGCAAGCGAGCTTATCGCGGTAAAAGAAGAGGAAAAAAATTAAAAAAACTATTGCATTTTTTTGTAACTTGTGATACACTATGCTATAGTAGGATAAAGTAAAGTAGGAGAGTGGGTTTTTGCCCACTCTCTGATTTTTGAAAAGGAGATTTTTTACCAGATGAAGAGTTCCGGAAAAAACGTCGTCAAGGTCGTGACCGAAGGGCTGCTTCCCACTATCGAAGAGCTCGGCTATATGCTTTGGGACGTTGAATTTGTAAAAGAGGGTTCCGAGTGGTATCTTCGCATTACGATCGATTCCGAAGAGGGAATAACGATAAACGACTGCGAGAAGGTACACAGAGCGATCGACCCCATCCTAGACCAGATCGATCCCATCGAACAGGCTTATCACCTTGAGGTCTCCTCGCCCGGTATTGAGCGCGAGCTTAAAACGCTTGCGCATATGGAATCCTGCCTCGGCTGGGATGTCGAAGCGAGATTTTATGCACCGATAGACGGCAAAAAGAGCATTGTCGGAGTGCTTGCTGATGCCGACAAGACGACCGTTACGCTTGACGTGAACGGCGATATGCTCACATTTGAGCAAAGCAAGATAGCACAGATAAAAACAGTATATAATTTTGATTAAATATGAAGGACGGTAAGAAAGAAAAAATGAACACCGAATTTTTCGCAGCACTTGATCTGCTTGAAAAGGAAAAGGGCATTCCGAAGGAATATATGCTCGAGAAGATCGAAGCCGCACTTGTAAGCGCATACAAAAAGGAGCAGGACGGCAACAGCAACGTAAGAGTTGCTATCGACCCCGAAAAGAAGCAGGTACGCGTATTCCAGCAGAAGACGGTCGTTGAAGAGGTGACAAACCCCACCGTCGAGATCTCGCTTGAAGAAGCGCGCACAATAAATAAGAGACACACGGTCGGCAAGATCATCGAGACCGAGCTTAAGACAAAGAACTTCAGAAGGCTCAGTGCTCAGGCCGCTAAGCAGGTCATCATTCAGGGTATCCGTGAGGCGGAGAGAAGTATGATGATAAAAGAATATGAAGACAAGCGCGAGGAGATTATCACCGCTACAGTAACAAAGACAGATATCGGAAACGGCAACATCGTGCTTGACACGGGCACAAGCGAGGCAGTGCTTATCGCGCCCGAGCAGATCCCCGGCGAGAGCTTTGCCGTAGGAGACAGGGTAAAGGTTTTTGTAACAGAGGTAAGAAAAGAATCGCTCAAGGGTCCGCTTGTAACGCTTTCGCGTGTTCATCCCGGACTTGTAAAGAGACTTTTTGAGCTTGAGATC
>CAYZHW010000002.1:0-31442 GCA_964478105.1 uncultured Lachnospiraceae bacterium
TAGGGCTATGCCCGAAAATGAAATACCCCCCGTTTTACGGGGGGATATTTATTATATTCATTAAAGCTTTGAGTAACCGAACTGATTGACAAGAGCCTCGATCTTATCGCCTTTTTTGCAGAGCGGGCATTCGTGAGCGGGATGGCTCTCGTAACCGGGTAGATCTTCTTTGTGGAATACCGAGCGAACCGGGTATCCCGCACACTCATCCACTTTAGCGAAGAGCGAAGCAACACCGACAACGTGCCCGTTGTAATACTTGATAGCCTCGACTGCAGACTGTACCGTGTATCCGGTTACGACAGACGCCGCAAGGATAAGCACGTGCTTGCCCTGGATCATCGGAACGATATTATCTCGGAAGATAAGCTGGCTTCCCGAAGCGTGCTCGGGCGGAACGACATATATAGTCTGGTGAGCATTCATATTCATAAAATGCTCTTTGGTAAGCTCTCTTGCAAGGCAGGCACCGATGACCTCTGTTCCGTCAAGACAGAGAATAGTGTCGACGATAGTGCTTGTGTTATAGTAAGACACGAGCTCTTTTGCAACGGCGGACGCCTCGGAGAGACGAGTTTTCTGTGTCGTAAAATCAATAAAATAATTGATATGGCTGTGACCTGTAGCAAAGTGTCCCTCGGTCACGCGAAGAAATACATTTCTGTTTTTAGTGTGGATCTTGTAGGACTTATTTTTAAGCATAGTGGAAAAACCCCTTTTTCTTTATTGTATCATAGTATTCCCTTTATGTCAAGAAAAAAGAACCGCGCAAGAGCGCGGTTCTTTGAATTTTAATGCTGAACGCTGTAGTTGGGGGCTTCCTTTGTGATGTTGATATCGTGAGGATGAGATTCGCGCAGACCGTTGCCTGTGATGCGTACGAATTTGCCGTTCTCACGAAGATCGTCGATGGTAGGAGTGCCGAAGTATCCCATACCTGCGCGAAGACCGCACATAAGCTGATAGATGGTGTCGGAAAGCGCACCCTTGAAGGGAACACGTCCCTCAACGCCTTCGGGAACGAGCTTGCGGTTGTTCTGCTGGAAATATCTGTCCTTCGAGCCCTTTTCCATAGCTGCAAGAGAGCCCATTCCGCGGTATACCTTGAAACGGCGTCCCTGGTAGATCTCTTCATCTCCGGGGCTCTCCTCGCAACCTGCGAGAAGCGAACCGATCATAATAACGCTTGCACCTGCGGCAATGGCCTTGGGAAGGTCACCGCTGTATTTTACACCGCCGTCCGCAATAACGGGTATGCCGTATTTTGCGGCAACGCTTGCGGCGTCGTATATGGCTGTAAGCTGGGGAACACCGATACCTGCAACGACACGTGTTGTACAGATAGATCCGGGACCGATACCGACCTTAACGGCATCTGCACCCGCTTTGATAAGATCCTCTGCCGCTTCAGCTGTAGCGATATTTCCTGCGATCACCTGTGCCTCGGGGAATCTTTCTTTTACCTTGAAAAGGCAATCCATAATTCCGCGGGAATGTCCGTGAGCCGAGTCGAGGACCAAGAAGTCTGCTCCGGCGTTAAGCAGAGCCTCAGCTCGCTCAAGAACGTCAACGGTAACACCGATAGCGGCACCGCAAAGAAGTCTGCCGTATTTGTCCTTTGCAGAGTGCGGGTACTGCATAGCCTTCTCGATGTCTTTTATGGTGATAAGTCCGCGAAGGGTGTAATTATCGTCGACAAGGGGAAGCTTCTCGATCTTGTGATGGCGAAGGATCTCCTGCGCCTCGTCAAGTGTTGTTCCGACGGGCGCGGTGATAAGATTGTCCTTTGTCATAACATCATTGATCTTGACGTTGAAATCGACAAGGAATCTCATATCTCTGTTAGTAAGTATACCGACGAGCTTTCTGTTCTCATCGCATATCGGAACACCCGAGATCTTGAACTTGCCCATGAGCTCGTTTGCTTCGTAAGCATAGTTGTCGGGGGAGAGGAAGAAGGGATTTGTGATAACGCCGTTCTCACTTCTCTTGACACGGTCGACCTCATCGGCCTGCTTTTCGATGCTCATATTCTTGTGGATGGTGCCGACACCGCCCTCGCGAGCCATAGCGATCGCAAGCGGGGCTTCGGTAACGGTATCCATAGCCGCACTCATTATCGGGATGTTAAGAGAGATCTTTTTTGTCAGGCGTGTCTCAAGCTTTACCTGATTGGGAAGTACTTCGCTCTTTGCGGGAACAAGAAGCACATCGTCAAAGGTAAGGCCTTCTTTTGCAAACTTGTCATTGTAAGTCATCGTATTGGCGCTCCTTTACTTACTTGGTGGAATAGTACTATTAATTTTGTATTATATCAAAAAACGCGCCAAAAGTCAACAAAAACGCATTATTTTTTTAAAGTAAAAACTCAACAAAATATATATTATATAAGGTTGACTTTTGTGCAAAAAAATTATATAATAGTTCTAATAATGGGTATTTATGCGATTTTTATGCATTTTGCAAAAGATAAAAGAAAGGTATGGCACTTCAATGAACAGACGTGAGTCAAGAGAAAAGGTATTTGAACTCCTCTATGAGAGTGAATTTCACAAGAATGAGGACGTGTGCGGCGTATATTCGACCTCATGCGAAAACAGAGAACTTAAGGAAAACAAATATATAAAAAGCGTATTCTTCGGGGTGTGCGATAAAAAGAGCGAGCTTGATGAAGTGATCTTCAAGCACGCGGTAGGCTGGAAACCCGAGCGTCTTCAGAAGGTCTCCGCGTCTATACTTCGTCTTGCACTCTATGAGATGCTTTATATGGAGGATATCCCCGCAAATGTTTCTATAAATGAGGCGCTTGAACTTGCGAAAAAATTTGACGATGACAACGCAAGGCCGTTTATAAACGGCGTACTCAATGCAGTTATGAAGAGCATTGAAACAGATGAAAAATAAGTGTTTTGTCGGCATCGACACAAGCAATTATACCACCTCTGCCGCCATTTGCGACAAGAGCGGGAATATCGTTGCGAACATAAAGTTTCCGCTTGACGTAAAGAGCGGTGAATGCGGGCTGAGACAGAGCGACGCTGTATTTTCGCATACAAAGAATCTTCCTTTGGTGTTTGCCAAACTCGGCGAGGTCCTTAAAGATTACGAGATCGAGGCGCTCGGATGTTCACTGACACCGCGCGATCAAGAGGGATCGTATATGCCGTGTTTTCTCTGCGGCGATGCTGCGGCTGCGGCGATGTCTGCCGCGGTGAACGCGCCGAAGTATACCTTCTCGCATCAGAGCGGACATATTATGGCGGCGCTGTATTCTTCGGGGAACCTCTCTTTGCTTGAAAGACCGTTTGCGGCATATCACGTATCGGGCGGTACGACCGAGCTCGTGCTTGCCGAATATGATACGGATAAGTTTAAAATAGAGCTTCTCGGCGCAACTAAGGACCTAAATGCGGGACAGGCCATAGACCGCGCAGGCGTTATGATGGGACTGAAATTCCCTTGCGGACGCGAGCTTGAGGAACTTGCAAAAAGATACACAGGGAAGATCCCGAAGCCGAAGATAAGTGTCGACGGCACATATTGCAATCTGTCGGGACTTGAGAATCACGCTTCGAAAATATACAAAGAGACGGGAGACAAGAGCCTTGTCGCGGCGTTTGTTTTTGATTTTATCGCACGGACGCTTGAGAAGATGACCGAGAATCTGTATGAAAAGTATCCCGATATTCCGGTGCTTTTTGCGGGCGGTGTTATGAGTAATTCCATAATAAAAGAAAAACTCGGGAAGAAGTTTGATGCGTATTTTGCCGCCCCTGAATTTTCCGCTGACAATGCGGCGGGGACAGCGCTTCTTACAAGACTGAAACACATAAAAAAGTGAGGTGAGCGTTTTATGAATACCGAAGAGAAAAATATTCTTACGGTAACCGAGCTCAATGAATATATGAAAATGCTCATCGACGGCAATCCTGTACTTGGGAGCGTTTATATAAAAGGCGAGATATCGAATTTTACAAACCACTATAAAACGGGACATTTTTACTTCACGCTCAAGGACGAGGGAAGTCTTCTTAAGTCTGTGATGTTCAAGGGATCGGCCGCAAAGCTGAAGTTCCTGCCGGAAAACGGTATGAAGGTCATTGCGCACGGCCGCATATCTGCATTCGTACGCGACGGACAGTATCAATTCTATGCGGATGAGATGGAACCCGACGGTATAGGTTCGCTGTATTTTGCTTTTGAACAGCTTAAGAAAAAACTTGATGCCGAGGGGCTTTTTGCGCAAGACCGCAAAAAGCCGCTTCCTAAGATACCCACGCGAATAGGCATAGTCACCTCGCCGACAGGCGCGGCGATAAGGGATATGATAAATATAATCGGCAGGCGGTTTCCGTATGCTAAGATCGTGCTGTATCCTTCGCTTGTGCAGGGAAGTGACGCACCGCCTCAGCTCATTCGAGGTGTCGAATATTTTAACGAACAAAAAAACGTCGACGTTATCATAATCGGACGCGGCGGCGGTTCGATAGAAGACTTGTGGGCATTTAATTCCGAGGAGCTTGCCAGAACGGTAGCGGCATCGGCACTCCCTGTAATCTCGGCCGTGGGACACGAGACGGATTTTACGATATGTGACTTTGTCGCCGACAGGCGCGCACCGACGCCTTCTGCTGCGGCAGAGCTTGCTGTCCCCGAAACAATGGAGCTTAAGCGCAAGATAAATAATATAGTCGGAAGGACAGAGCTTTTGCTTTCACAGAACGTATCGAGAAAACGTCAGCAGATAAATTATTTTGCACAGTCAAGAGTTCTGACCACGCCCCGCGTTATGATAGACGACAGACGGATGACTGCGGCGTACTTGGCCGAGCGTCTTGAGGGGAATATGCAGAAGATACAAAGAGACAAAGTAAACACGCTTGCACAGAGCGCGGCGAAATTGAATGCACTCAACCCGCTCGCGGTAATATCGCGCGGATACTCGGCGGTCTTCAACTCAGACGGCCGACTTATAAAGAGTGTGAATGATATCACTGAGGGGGAGAACTTCTCGTTCAAGACCTCGGACGGTACAGTGCACGCAAAAGCAACGGAAATAGAAAAGGGGAATTGATTATGAATATAAATGATATGACTTTTGAGAGCGCGATAGCGCGTCTTGAAGAAATTGTAAGAGCGCTTGAGGCGGGAAGCGAAGCGCTTGATACATCCCTCTCGCTTTTTGAAGAGGGAATAGCGCTCGTTAAGTTTTGCAATTCCAAGTTGGACACTGCAGAACAGAAGATAAAGATACTTGTCAGCGCGCCCGACGGCACACTCGAAGAAAAAGATTTTGCAGGAAAGGAAGCTTGAGATATGGAACTCAAAAAACGACTTTCTGAGAATGCAAAGCTTGTTGAGGATAAGCTTCGTGAATATTTTTGTGAGACCGATGAAGATTGCGAGAGCTTGCTCTCTTCCGAGGTATACAGTCTTATGGCGGGCGGCAAGCGTATCCGTCCGTTCCTTGCAATTGAATTTTGCCGCCTTTTCGGCGGGTCGGCTGAGGCGGCGCTCCCCTATGCATCGGCACTTGAGATGATACACACGTTCTCACTTATCCACGACGACTTACCGTGTATGGACAATGACGATATGCGCCGCGGAAAGCCTACCAATCATAAGGTGTACGGCGAGACAACTGCGCTTCTTGCGGGCGACGGACTCTCGGTACGCGCGTTTGAGACTCTTGCATCAAATGAATATGTGAGTGCAAAGAGCATAAAGAATGCCGTGTATGAGCTCGCGCACGCATCCGGCTCGGCAGGTATGTGCGGCGGGCAGATAATGGACATAATCGGCGAGGAGAAAAAATGGAGCTTTGATAAGTTATTGAAACTCCACAAGCTCAAGACCGGAGCGCTCATACGTGCCTCTGCTTTGCTTGGATGTTACGCCGCAGAGCTTGAAATCGATGATAAAAGATGCGCGGATGTCTGCACATACGCCGAAAATATCGGTCTTGCTTTTCAGATAATAGATGACATTCTTGATAAGATAGGCGATGCCGAGCTTCTCGGTAAAACTATCGGAAGTGACAAGGAAAACGATAAAGTCACATTTATGACATATATGAGTGTTGAAGAGGCTGAAAAATATGCCGAAGAGCTTACGGAAAAGGCAATCGACGCTATTTCCGGATATAATGGAAGCGAACTGCTTTGCGAGCTTGCAAGATACTTGCTCGAAAGAAAGAATTAAGGACATTTTATGGATTATATAAAGGATTTATTTGAAAACAGGGTCCTGCTTTGTGCGGTGCTCGGTTGGTTTTTTGCGCAGATATTGAAGGTGCCGATATGCCTTATAACAGAAAAGAAGCTGAATTTTATGATGGTGCTATCATCCGGCGGTATGCCGAGTTCCCATTCTGCAACTGTCTGTGCGCTTGCAACCGCCTGCGCAATGACGCAGGGACTTGATTCGCCTTTATTCGCAGTTGCGGCGATCTTTGCATTTATTGTAATGTACGATGCGGCAGGCGTGAGACGCGCCGTCGGCCAGCAAGCGAAGATACTTAACCGAATGATGGATGATCTTTTTTCGGGAAAGACCGAAGAGATGAACGCGAATCTCAAGGAACTTATCGGACACACGAAGCTTGAGGTCCTCGCAGGTGCCGCACTAGGGATATTAATAGGTATTCTTTTTGTATGAGACTTGATCTTTATCTGTTTAAAAACGGTTTTACCGACAGCAGGCAGTCTGCGAAAAATCTCATATGCGCGGGTTCTGTTTCGGTGGACGGAAAGATACAAAACAAGCCCTCATTTGATGTTGAAGATGCAAAGATAGAGATAGTCGGGGACGTCTGCCCATATGTGAGCCGCGGGGCGTATAAGCTCGAGGCGGCACTCGATGCTTTTGAGATCGACGTCGACGGTATGACTGCACTTGATATCGGCGCATCGACAGGTGGCTTTACAGATCTTTTGCTCTCTCGCGGCGCAAAAAAGGTATTTGCGCTCGATTCGGGAACCGATCAGCTTCATCCAAAGCTTCGCGCAAATAAGCAGGTCGTGTCGATCGAAAAATATAACGCGCGTGCACTTCGCAAAGAGGATATAGGCGAAGTCTGCGATATTGTTGTTATGGACGTTTCATTTATCTCGCAGACCTATATTATTCCGGGTATCCCGGCTGTGCTCTCGGACTGCGGTCTGTTTGTAAGTCTTATCAAGCCGCAATTTGAAGCGGGAAGAGCAAATATAGGTAAGGGCGGTATCGTTAAGGATCTTCTCGTTCACGAGCAGGTGTGCGAGAAGATAATCGGGTTTGCAGAGGACTGCGGACTCTTTTGCACCGGACTTATAAGATCTCCCATAACGGGCGGTGACGGAAACCGCGAATATCTTGCTGTTTTTCAAAAAAACGGCAAAAAAGCAGACATACCGATAAGAAAGATCATTTTTTCCAAGTGATAGGAGTGAGAGATATAAAGAACATATTGCTTCGCCCCAACAGAGTAAAAGACGCGGATTTTTCCGCAAGCGTGCGCGTTCTTAATGCGCTTGCCAAACACAGGTGTAATATATATGTAGAATCACAATATCAGGAGGATATACCGGAAAACGACGCTCAAAAGCAAAATAAGCTTTTCTTTTTGCCGCTTGAAGATGTACTGACTCTGGCCGATGTATGCATAGTGCTCGGCGGTGACGGATCTATTCTTGATGCGGTGAGAAAGACAGTGTCTGCCGGACTCCCGATACTCGGCATCAATCTCGGACGCATAGGTTATATGGCAGAGGTCGAACTTTGTGAGACCGAATATCTCGACAAGCTCTTTGCGGGAGATTATACTTGCGACGAGAGAATGATGCTCTCGGCGGTGCACCGAAGAGACGGTGAGACCGTGCACGAATCCTTTGCGCTGAATGACGCGGTCGTATCAAAAGGATCTGTCTCTCAGGTCATAGAACTTGAACTTTATTTTGACGACCGAAGGATAGCTGCATACCGTTCAGACGGTATGATATTCGCTACCCCTACCGGATCTACCGCCTATTCTATGTCGGCGGGCGGACCTATTATCGATCCTCATCTCGGATGTATATGCGTAACTCCGGTATGTCCGCATTCGCTCGGTCAGCGACCTCTTCTTTTTTCCGACAGTGCGACACTTACAGTTAAAAATATAAGCAAACGGGAAAAGCAGCTCTTTCTCACACTTGACGGTAATGAGAATTTCGCACTTGAGTACGGGGATACGGTCAGTATCAGACGCTCCGAATACAAGGCAAAGCTGATAAAGCTGAAAGATACTGATTTTTACAGTATTGTAAGACAAAAAATTAAAAATATGGGCGAGTGAGCCGAAATAAGTAAAAAAATCCGCAAAAGCGGAGTGGAGGAATATTATGAAGAACAGAAGACAGAACAAGATCCTGGAGCTTATCGAAAAGTATGACATCGACACGCAGGATGTGCTTATCGAAAAGCTGAGAGAGTGCAGCTTTGATGTTACACAGGCAACTATCTCCAGAGACATCAAAGAGCTCAAACTTACTAAAGGAATGAGCGCAAACGGAACCTACAAGTATATGATTCCGAAAAATGAATCGGGAGCTGCTGTGCCCAAGTTTAACAGCGCACTTGCTGAATCGATAAAGAAGGTCGACGCGGCGGGAAATATGATCGTACTCAAGACTTATCCCGGAATGGCACAGGCAGTGGCTACGGGTATCGATGCGATACATATGAGCGAGATACTCGGCTGCGTTGCGGGCGACGATACAATAATTATCGTGGTACGTGACGATGATTCCGCGGTCGAGATCGGAAATAAGATCAAATCGATGATCAAATCCATATAAAACATAATTGATTAACAAAGGAGGTGGAACCGTTGCTCTCCTCTATTCATATAGAAAATATTGCCGTTATCAAAACTCTCGATATCGATCTCGAGAATAATTTTAATGTTCTCACGGGCGAGACCGGCGCGGGAAAGTCTATACTTATAGACAGTATAAATTTCCTGCTCGGATCAAGAGCAGGCAGAGAACTGATACGAAGCGGCGAGGAAAAAGCCACGGTCTCCGCCGTGTTTTCGGGTATATCCGAGAATACAAGAGAGGTGCTTGCTTCGCTTGAGCTTGACTCTGATGCGGATGAGATAATGCTATCTCGCACATTGAATTCGGACGGGCGCTCTGCGGCAAAGCTCGACGGCAGGAGCATCACGGGCGCGATGCTTCGCGAAATAGGCAAGACCCTTATAAACATCCACGGACAAAATGACAATCAGGTCTTGATGCAAAAGGCAAACCACATAAAGATACTCGACCTTTATGCCGAGACAGAGGCTCTTCTTGCCGATTATCTTGAAATGTACGAAAAGATGATCGGTATAAGGGAAAAGATCAAGGCGGCAAGCTTTGACGAGAGTGAAAAGAATCGTACCATCGAGATGTTACGCTATCAGATAGACGATATTGCGAGCGTCAGACCTAAGGAAAACGAAGAAGAGAAGCTTGAAGCTGAACGTGACAAGCTTCAGAATATCGAAAAAATAACAAAGAACGTAAGATATGCGTACCGTGCACTCAAGGGAAGCGAAAAAGGGGCATCCGCGCTCGTGCTTCTTGAAAACAGCGCGGCGGCGCTTGAGCAGATAGGCGGTATAATCCCCGAGGCTGAGGAGTATGCGAAAAAGCTCACCGAGTTCAGATACGAGATCGAGGATATCGCGGACAGCGTTGATGATATCGTATCCGACTACGACGGTGATCCGACGGCAAGGCTTGATAAGATCGAGGGGCGCCTTGACGCGATAACCAAGCTCAAACGCAAGTACGGTTCGAGTGTGTCCGAGATACTTGAATTTGAAAGAAAAGCCAAAGAAAGACTGGAATCAATAGAAACCTCGGATGAGGAGATCGCAAGGCTCGAGGCGGAGTATAAAAAGATCCGTCAAGAGGCAGAGACACGTGCGAAGGCACTTTCCGATGAGAGAAAGCGCGCGGCAAAAACGCTTACCGAAAAGATAACCGAGGTGCTGCAGTTCCTCGATATGCCCAAGGTCAGGTTTTCTGTTGACGTAAAGATGAGAGGGGAAGACGCTCTCTTTGACAGAAACGGCATCGACGACGTGGAATTTTTGATCTCGACTAACCCCGGCGAGCCTCTTTTGCCTATGGCAAAGATCGCATCGGGCGGTGAGCTTTCGAGAATAATGCTTGCGGTAAAAAGTGTTATATCAGATAAAGATGGCGTAAATACTATCATTTTTGACGAGATCGACACGGGAATCTCGGGTAAAACTTCGCGCAAGGTCGGAATGAAGCTTAAGCAGATATCAAAGTCCTCTCAGGTCATATGCGTGACCCATTCCGCACAGATCGCAAGTGCGGCGGATACGCATATGTTAATCTCAAAGCATGAGGAGAACGGCAGGACAGAAACACGCGTACGCGTACTTGAAGAAAGTGAAAAGGTAGACGAGATCGCGCGTATCATAGGCGGTATCGATATAACCGACGCTGTGCGCGCGGCGGCCCGTGAAATGATACTTGAGGCAGAGAGCTTTTAACTATGAATAAAACTAACGCAATGCGTCTGCTTGACGCGGCAAAGATAAAATATGAAGTAAAGGAATATCCGGTTGACGAGAACAATCTTGCAGGCACGCATATTGCCGAAGAGACGGGACTGCCGTACGAGATGGTCTTCAAGACCATCGTCACACGCGGCGATAAGACCGGATATACGGTCTTCTGCATCCCGTGCGACAAGGAGATAGATCTCAAAAAGGCGGCATCGGTCACTGGGAATAAGAAGATAGAACCCGTGCACGTAAAGGATCTGCTCAGTCTTACGGGATACATCCGCGGAGGTTGCTCGCCCATCGGAATGAAAAAGAAATTCCCGACATATTTTGACGAGTCGGTGAACGAGAGGGAGCTTATAACCATAAGCTCGGGCACAAGAGGAGCACAGCTGCTTTTGTCTGCCGCAGAGCTTATATCATATCTCGGTGCAAAGACCGCATCTGTGACATTCGGAGGAGGTATATGAAAAAGTTTATCGCCTTGATATTGGCGGCACTTTTTGTTTTTTCTGCGGCATCATGTGCCGATACGGAGGGTGCTGAAACTACAGCTCTCCCGGATACCACGGCGGCGCCCGAGCCCGAGCCTCTCGAAGCCGATCTTCTCGACCGTGCACTTGGACTTGCTAAGTTTGATAATAAGCTTGCAAAGATGCCGTACAAATATGTCGGATACGGTGTTTTCAAGGACTATACATCGCTCCATTCTTTTCCCTTGAACTCGATAAAATACCCGACGCGCATTGCTTCGTATACAAAAAATGCAAGCGCGGATTCTTCGGGAATATATGAGTTATGCAGGAGCCTTATCGCCAATTGCGGATATCAGGTCAATCTTGATTCACTTATAAACTATGAGAGCGACGCTTCCTTTGATGCCGTACTTGAGAAGATGGGGGTTGCGGGGGAAGTGTCGAGAATAGACGACTCGGTACGTCCGGCGTTCACAGAGTATCTTTCTGCGCTCTCTTTTGCGCTCGAACTGAACTTTGAAGCTACCGAAAAGATAACCGAGAAGGATCATGAAAAGATCGCAGATTTTGTTTATTGCGATACGGCGACATCCAATTATCAATCGCTTCAGAATGCCGTGAATGCTTATCAGAAGGTCACCTGGAAAAAGCTTCTGGCATCGGGCGAGCTTGTAGTAAAGGCAAGCGAAGCATTTATAAAAGAGCTTTCAGATGTGAAACAGCTTACCAAGGACGGCTCTGCACTCACGCTTGCAACTCTATACGGAAATATAATCTTCGGCACCGCGGGCGATGATGTGTACACATCACCCGAGGCACTGCTTATCGTTGAAATAGGCGGAAATGACAAATACAACGGCACCGTTGCGGCATCGATGTCGCTTGACAAGCCGATATCTGTTTTGATCGACCTTGACGGAAATGACGGTTATGTTTCAACCGATGCCGATAATGCAACACAGGGCTGCGGCAAGCTCGGTACGGGTCTGCTCTTTGACCTTCGAGGCGACGATCACTATAAGGCTGATCATATGGCGCAGGGTGCTGCGATGATGGGCACGGGACTTCTTTTTGACGGAGAGGGAACCGACGAATATATCTCCTATGTCACCTCGCAGGGCGCGGCGTATTACGGGTTTGCGGCGCTTGTGGATGTTAAGGGAAATGACCGTTACAGAGCCACAGCTTTTTCTCAGGCGGCGGGCGGCAACAAAGGAATGGCATTTTTGGTAGACGTCACGGGTGATGATGAATACTACGTCGAGGTCTATACAGATAAAGACACCGATCCGGACCTTGTGTACGAACAGTTCCCCGTAATTTTTAACAATTGGTCGCAGGGGTGCGGACTCGGACAGAGAAATGCAAGCTACGGAGGTTCGAGCGGACTTTCGGGCGGCATTGGCGGAATGATCGACCACGGCGGCAACGATATCTATACGGGCGGTGCATTTGTGCTCGGATTTGGATATTGGAGCGGAGTCGGATTTGTTTGTAATATCGGAGGAAATGACGAATACCATTCGCAGTATTATTCTCAGGCAAGCTCGGCGCACTACGGTGCAGGGCTGCTTGTCGATATCGGCGGTGACGATCTGCACGCACTTGTTCAACCGTCAAATAAAGGCGAAACAGGTAACGGTGCAAGTATCGGATTTGTATGGGACAGAGGTATCGGAACCTTTGTAAACGACGGCGGTAATGATCAGTATATATCTAAAAGAACCTCGTGCGGTGTCGCGTGGTCGGCGTATGACGAAAAGGGAGAGCGAAATCAGGATCTCACGTACGCCTTCTTTATCGATACCGAAGGGGATGATTACTATTCAAGCTCGGAGATGCCGTCTTACGGCTACGGCAACGGCGGATTCTTTATCGATGCCGCAGGTAAGGATGAATATGGAAATATTCCGAATCTGAAAAACGGAAAGATGCTTCGTGACACAGCAAGCGGAGATTACGGAGTAAAGATAGATTTTACCGCAAAAGAGGGCGAGATCCCCGTGATCCCCGTATGGAATGAGGCAAAAAAGCTCTATTTTGGAGAATAATTTTAATAAATATCACAAAAGCACTTGAAAAAAGTGTGAAAATGTTGCATAATTAAATGTTGTGTATTGTTGCCGCCACGCGCGGCGGAATGGAGACAGATATGATAGAAATCAAAAAGAAGATATCCGAGGCTCTTCTTGTCAAGATCAAGGAGATGAAATCGGATATAGATATGACATCTGACGATGTCGCGGCAATGCTCGAGTATCCGCCCGACTCAAAGATGGGCGACCTCGCGCTTCCTTGCTTTAAGCTCAGCAAGACGATGAGAAACGCTCCGATCAAAATTGCAGCGGCACTTGCCGATGCTTTTTCGGCAGATCACGTTTCGCGAGTTGAAGCCGTAAACGGTTACTTTAACATTTACCTCGACGCTGCATCTGTTGCTGATAAAGTTGTCGGAGAAGTAATAACAAAAAGAGAAAAATACGGTGCCCCCGACTTTGGCGTGGGCAAGACGGTCGTTCTTGACTACTCCTCGCCAAATGTTGCTAAGCCCTTCCATATAGGACATCTCGGTACGACGGTCATCGGTCACTCATTAAAGAAACTCCACGAGTTTGCGGGATACAAGTGCGTAGGTATCAACTATCTCGGTGACTGGGGAACGCAGTTCGGTAAGCTTATTACCGCGTACAAGCTCTGGGGTGACAAGTCCGCAATAGAAGCGGGCGGCGTTGATGAGCTCGTAAAGCTCTACGTAAAGATAAACAATGAAATAAAGGCGGAAGAGGAAGCGGGCAAGACTGATCTTGCAGATGCTTCGCGTGCAGAGTTCAAGAAGCTTGAAGAGTCCAATGAAGAAAATCTCGAGCTCTGGCGTTGGTTTGTTGACATAAGCCTCGCGGAGTATCAGAAAACATACAAACAGCTCGGAATTGAGTTTGACAGCTACAAGGGCGAATCCTTCTACACAGACAAGATGCCGGCACAGGTTGAAAAACTCCGCGCTTCGGGACTTCTTAAGATAGACGACGGCGCATCTATCGTTGATCTTGAAGAGTACGGAATGCCCCCTTGCCTTATTCTTAAAAAGGACGGTTCGACTCTTTATCCCACTCGTGATATCGCGGCGGCGGTCTACCGCAAGAACACATACAATTTCGACAAAGCTATCTATGTAACAAGCGCGGGACAGAGCCTGCATTTTGCACAGTGGTTCAAGGTCGTTGAACTTATGGGTTACGACTGGTACGATCAGCTCATTCACGTTCCGTACGGCACGGTCTCGATAAACGGTGCAAAGCTCGCAACAAGAACGGGCAACGTCATTCTCCTCAAAGACCTCTTCGCTACTGCGATAGAGAAAGTCGCGGACATAATGAACGAGAAAAATCCCGACATCGAAAACAAGGAAGAGATCGCAGAGGCGGTCGGCGTCGGCGCGATAGTATTCTACTATCTCTCGAACAACCGTATGAGAGACATCAACTTTATGATGGAAGATGCGCTTTCCTTTGAGGGCAACACCGGACCGTACGCGCAGTACACATATGCGCGCACCTCGGGAATCCTTGAAAAAGCGGGCGATGTAGGTCAGGGCGGTAAAGCAACAACTGCAGAGGAATTTGAGCTTGTAAAGACGCTCTCCTTCTTCTCTGAACGAGTGCTTTCCGCAATAGAGGAATGTGAGCCTTCGATCATTGCAAGGTATGCTATGGAAGTATGCACGGCGTTCAACCGCTTCTATCACAACTGCCAGATCCTTTCGGCTGCGGACAAGGACACGCGCGATTTCAGAGTAAGACTTACAGACGCAACGCGCGTCGTGCTCGGCAATGCATTTGATCTCATCTGTATGAAGAAAACAGAAAAAATTTAAGAATTACGGGGTATAGAAAATGTCAGGACACAGCAAATGGGCCAATATTAAGCATAAGAAAGAAAAGACCGACGCACAGCGCGCCAAGGTCTTCACAAAGATCGGCAAGGAGATCGCCATCTGCGTAAAGGCAGGCGGTCCCGAACCTACATCTAACGGAAAGCTCCGCGACCTTATCGCAAAGGCAAAGAGCCTTAATGTTCCCAACGACAACATCGAGCGTATCATCAAGAAGGCGAGCGGTGCAGACGCAGTTGACTACGAAGAGATAACATATGAGGGCTACGGCCCGTCGGGCGTTGCCGTTATCGTTGAGGCGGCTACCGACAACCGCAATCGTACAGCAGGTGAGGTTCGCCACTATTTTGATAAGTTCGGCGGCAATCTCGGTCAGGTCGGATGTGTAAGCTATCTCTTTGAGGACAAGGGCGTTATCATTATCCTTAAGGACGACAAGGTCGACGAGGATCAGCTTATGGAAGATGCTCTTGAGGCGGGCGCGGCAGATTTCGTCGCGGATGAAGATGTATACGAGATCTACACAGAGACAAGCGATCTCAGTGCCGTAAAGGAAGCTCTTGAGGGCAAGGGATATGCTATCGAGTCGGCTGAGGAAGATAAGATCCCCTCGACATATGTAACGCTTGAGAGCGAGGATGACATCAAGTTTATGAATCTTCTTCTCGAGCACCTCGACGAAAACGAAGACGTACAGAACGTATATCACAATTGGGAAAACGCAGACGAATAATTAGCATACAAAAGCGCCGAAAAATTCGGCGCTTTTTCTCTTTTGGTGTTGAAACGAGGTTTGAAAAGGTGTATAATATAATGTAGCGATTTTTTATGAAAGGCACTTCGGTGAAGATGACAGACATCAGAAACAGGTATTTGGCTCTTAAAAGAGCACTTTTTGATAAATATTATTCGAATCTCAACGAGAAGCAGAGGGATGCGGTCTTTACCGTAAAGGATCCGCTTCTTATTCTTGCGGGCGCGGGAAGCGGAAAAACGACCGTGCTTGTAAAGAGAATTGAGTTTATTATAAAATACGGCAACGCATATTACAGCGAGGCTGTCCCCGTTGACGTTGACGAGGCGCGCATTGCAGAACTTGAGAGAGCGCTTATGCTCCCCAAAGAGGAATTGGAGCCCGTTCTCTCGGAGTTTATCTGCCGTCCGTGTCCGCCGTGGAAGGTGCTTGCGATCACATTTACCAACAAAGCCGCAAATGAGATAAAGGCGCGTCTTGCGTCGGCTATCGGTGAGGATGAACTCGACGGCGAGGTCGTATCGGGTACGTTCCACTCGGTATGTGTGCGTATCCTTCGCAGATACGGTGAGCTTATCGGATACAAGAGCGGATTTTCGATATACGACACCGACGATCAGAAAAAGCTGGTCGCGTCGTGTATGAAGATACTTAATATAGACGAGAAGAATTTTCCGATACGCGCTGTTATGAATGAGATAAGCCGCGCGAAGGACAAGCTTATAACTCCCGAGGAGTACGCGAATTCCGCAGGCTCGGACTACAAGCTTAAGAAGATCGCTGAGATATACAAGCTCTATCAGTCGAGCCTGCTCTCTGCAAACGCAGTCGATTTTGACGATATCATTATGCAGACGGTCTTCCTTTTAGAGGATCACGCAGACGTGCGCGAGTATTACCAGAACAGATTTGAATATGTCTGCGTTGACGAGTATCAGGATACCAACGTTGCGCAGTTCAGGCTGACCGTGCTTCTCTCGGGCAGATACAACAACATTATGGTAGTCGGCGACGACGACCAGAGTATCTACAAATTCAGAGGTGCGACGATAGAGAACATCCTTGATTTCGATAGGAATTTCAAGTCGGCAAAGGTCATAAAGCTCGAGCAGAATTACCGTTCGACGCAGAATATCCTCTCGGCGGCGAACGCGGTCATCAAAAACAACCTCGGACGCCGAGGCAAAGAGCTTTGGTGTGACAGCGGCGCGGGCGAGAAGATCAGTGTAAACAAGCTTGACAACCAGAACGAGGAAGCAAAATACATAATAGGCAAGATCCAGGAGCTTGTTATCAAGGAAAAGAAGAGCTACCGCGATTTTGCGGTGCTCTACCGCGTGAATGCGCAGTCGAACACGATAGAAAAGGCCTTTGCAAAGAGCGGCATACCGTACCGCGTTTTCGGCGGTGTGCGCTTTACCGACCGCAAGGAGATACGCGATGTTATCGCATATCTTTGCCTTATCAACAATCCCAGCGACAATATCAGACTAAAGAGAATTATAAACGAGCCGAAGCGAAAGATAGGCGACGCTACGGTCTCTGCCGTTGAACAGATAGCGATCGAAGAGAATTGCAGTATGTTCGAGATAATGAAGCGTGCGAATGAGTACACTATCCTCTCAAGGCAGGCGGCAAAACTTCAGGATTTTGTCCGTCTTATCGAAAATCTCGGATATTTCGAGGGCTCGGTGTCTGAAATGGCGGAGAAGATGTTGAACATCACAGGCTACCGTCAGATGCTTATAGATAACGGAGAGGTAGATGCAGAGAGAGTCGAGAACGTCGATGAATTCATCTCCAACATCATCGAATACGAGCGAGACAACCCCGATGCGACACTTGCGGGATTCCTTGAGGAAACGGCGCTTGTTGCCGAGGTCGATAAATACGATGAGAACGCCGACGCGGCGGTGCTTATGACAATTCACAGCGCAAAAGGACTTGAGTTCCCCGTCGTATTCCTTCCAGGACTTGAAGAGGGGATCTTCCCCGGTATGCAGTCGATGATGGACCCCGAGGAGCTTGAAGAGGAGCGCAGACTTGCGTATGTTGCCATAACGCGAGCAAAACAAAGACTATATATGACACACGTGCGCGAACGTCTTATTTACGGAAAAACTGCGTATAACCCGCCCACAAGATTTCTCGCTGAGATTCCTGATGATCTTAAGGAAAGCGATATGCCGCCCGAGAGGAGCGCGCCGAGAAGGATAGAGAACACAAGCTTTTCGGCATCTCCGAGACGCGTTTCGAGTGAATTTACAAAGAAGACAACATCGGCTCCCAAGGCGCAGACTTTGGAGACCTTCGAGGTAGGAGACATCGTGCGTCATATGACGTTCGGGCGCGGAGAGATACTGTCGGTACGGCCTATGGGTGCTGACACGATGTATGAGATAGTATTTGATAACGTAGGCACAAAGAAGCTTATGGCGACCTACGCAAAACTTAAGAAAATGTAAGGTAAATGTTATGTCGCTTGAAAAGGTAAAACAGTATTTTGACTCGATAGGACTTGACAAGAAGATAATCGAATTTGATACCGGGATCGCAACGGTCGATGAGGCCGCGGCGGCGATCGGTTGCGAGGACGCAAGAATAGCGAAGACTATGGCGTTCTATTATGAAGATTCGTGTATCCTTGTTGTAACCTGCGGAGACACTAAGATAGATAACGCGCGCTTCAAGGCGCGCTTTGGTACAAAAGCAAAAATGGTAGCTTTCGACGACGTAGCAAACGTTGTCGGACACGTGCCGGGCGGCGTATGTCCCTTTGCTCCGAACGACGGTATCAAAGTTTATCTCGACCAATCCCTGCGCCGCTTTGAGAGTGTATTTCCGTCCTGCGGAAGCATAAACAGCGCGGCCGAATTTACTATCCCCGAGCTTGAAAAGTACACACGCTACGAGAGCTGGGTGGACGTATGCAAGGTTAAAGAATAATGAACAAATACAAAAAATTAGTATCAAATACGGCGATACTCGGAATAGGCACATTCGCATCAAAGCTGCTTGTCTTTTTCCTTATGCCGCTGTATACGCGTTGCCTTACAACGGCGGAGTACGGTACTGCAGACCTTATTATGCAGACCTCAAATCTGCTTATGCCGCTTATCTCGCTCGGTATATGCGAGGCGGTGTTCAGGTATACGCTTGACAGTGAAAAATACGATAAGGCTCAGGTCTTTTCGTCGGGATTTGTCACCCTTCTTTTCGGCACTGCCGTATTTCTCGCGCTTACGCCCGTGCTTGTTCACGTACCTTATTTCGGCGCGGATACGTGGCTGATATTCCTTTACGTTATCGCGGCGATATTTCATTCGCTCTCGGCACAATTCGTTCGTGCCGAAGGGAAAACGGCGCTCTTTGCCGTGCAGGGAATACTTGCAACAGCGCTGACGATAGGTTTCAACGTGCTTTTCCTTGTCGTCTTTTCGATGAAGGTCACGGGATACGTTCTTTCGGTAATTCTTGCCGATGTTATATCGACAGCTTTCCTTATTATACACGCAAGGCTGTATAAGCACATAAAGCTCAAAGCGGTAAAGAAATCCATACTTTTCTCAATGCTGAAATACAGCATTCCGCTTATCCCCACGACGGTGTTTTGGTGGGTGACAAATGTTGCCGACAGATATATGGTCGAGCATATGTGCGGCGCGGATATAAACGGCCTTTATGCTGTCTCATATAAGGTGCCGACGCTGCTCATACTGCTCTCTGGAATATTTATCGAGGCGTGGCAGTTCTCGGCGGTCACCGAGCGCGGCGACGGAGAGGGCGAACACAGCCGTTTCTTCGGTACGATATTCGACAGCTTCCAGGCAATAATGTATATCGCAGGAGCATTCCTTATTGCATTTGCTAAAATATGCACTATGATACTCGTGTCACCCGAATTCTACGATTCGTGGCAATATATACCGATACTCTCTGCCGCGACGATATTCTCAAGTCTGGTAACCTTTATGGGAAGCGTGTACCTCGTTGAAAAAAAGAGCGTGCTCTCGTTTATCACCTCGGCAATAGGTGCTGTGATAAACATTATACTCAATCTTATCCTCATACCCGTATGGGGTGCTAACGGCGCGGCTATCGCGACATTCTTCTGTTATTTTGTTGTATTCATCATAAGAGCAGTGAATACGCAGAAATATATAAGATTCAACCTTCACACACTCAAGCTCGTCATAAACACGGCTATCGTGGCACTCCAGTGCTATACGATGATATTCGAGATAAAAGGTTGGATCATAATACAGTGCGCGGCGATACTTGCTATCGTTATCATAAACGCAAAGCCCATATATATGGGAGTTATGAAAGTCTTTGAAAGAAAATTAAAAATAAAGAAGAGGGATTAAAAATGTCAGAATGTACACACAACTGTTCAACATGCGGGCAGAACTGTCCGTCTAAAGAAAAAGAGAATATGTTTGAACCGCTTAATCAGTTCAGCGAGGTCAAGCACGTTATAGGCGTTGTCAGCGGTAAAGGCGGCGTAGGAAAATCGCTCGTTACATCGATGATGGCTGTAAATATGCAGAGAAAGGGCTACAAGGTAGGTATCCTTGACGCCGATATCACAGGCCCGTCTATTCCCAAGATCTTCGGACTTAAGGGAAGAGCAGAGGGCGACGAGAACGGCATCTACCCCAAGGAAACGACGACAAAGATCGACGTTATGTCGGTCAACTTCCTCTTGCAGGAAGAGACACAGCCGGTAATCTGGCGCGGCCCCGTTATCGCGGGAATGGTGAAGCAGTTCTGGACCGACGTGATCTGGAACGACGTTGATTATATGTTTGTTGACTGCCCTCCCGGAACGGGTGACGTACCGCTTACGGTATTCCAGTCTATTCCGCTTGACGGTATCATTATCGTAGCAAGCCCGCAGGAGCTTGTTTCGATGATAGTCGAAAAGGCGGCAAATATGGCGAAGATGATGAACATTCCCGTGCTTGGTATCGTCGAGAATATGAGCTATGTTAAGTGCCCCGATTGCGGTAAGGAGATCAAGATCTACGGCGACAGTCACATAGAGGAGATCGCAGACAAGTTTGGTTACAAGCTTCTCGGTAAGATCCCGCTTGATCCCAAGCTCGCGGCACTTTGCGATAAGGGTATGCTCGAGCTTATGGAGAACGACTACCTTGATGCCGCTGCAAACGAAGTTGAAGAAAATTTGAAGTAAGAAAAAGCCTCGCATAAAGAGCGTACTCTAAAGGATAGTAAAAAATGATGGACCGATAAATACACAACACTTATAGTTGAATTATTTATAGAAAAAGGCAGAAGAAAGTGGACTTCTGTCTTTTTTTCTTGTTTATTATTGAAAATAGAGTCGACTTTTGATATAATAAAACTATAAAAATATTCGAAATGAGATAAATATTATGACTTTTCTTGAAAGAGCAATAAAGGATGGATATGCCTATATATCAGGAGCAGAAAATAAGCAAAAAATCACTTATGTTACCTCTGATAATCATAGTGAAATTTATAGTGATCCGGAAGAAAAAGTTCGTGCAGAATTTTGGGCTGAACTGATATACAAATATGAATATCCCGCAAATAGAATTAAAGTGGAAGTAGTTGTTCCAGACCGTTTACCTACAGACCGTGCTGACATCGTTATATTCAGTGATGATGAATGTAAGCGCCCCTATACTGTTGTTGAATGTAAAAAAGACGGTGTTACCGATGCCGAATTTACACAAGCAATTGAGCAAGGTGTTGGCAATGCTACTTGGGTAAAACTTCGTGCGGAATATGTTGTCATTGTTGCGGGCGGTACTCGTAGAGTTCTTGACGTATCCGATAAATTTGGTTCGTATGAACGTGAGCAAAATATTCTTGCCGACTTGCCGAAGGCATATGGCAAACCGCAAGAATTTAGATTTTATAAAGGTACAGAAAATGACATTCAACCTGTTGCACGCGAGGACTTGATTGCGGCAATCAAAAAATGTCATCTAACTCTTTGGGGTGGTGGTCGTCTTTCTCCGCCTACTGCCTTTGGCGAACTCTGTAAACTTATCTTTGTTAAAATTAGCGACGAACAAAAGCATCGTAGGGATGGCGAACCGTACCAGTTCCAAATCAAAACCCACGAACCCTCTTCTAAACTTGCAGAACGCATCAATGCTCTGTATGATGAGCAGAAAATAAAAGATCCTGAAGTGTTCACGGAATCTATCAAAGTAGATGACCGTGTGCTTCGCACTGTCGTTTCGCACCTGGAGTCTATCAATCTTAATAAAACCGATCTTGATGTCAAGGGTGTGGCTTTTGAGCAATTTATGGATGGTTTTTTCAAGGGAGATTTCGGTCAGTATTTTACGCCTCGTCCGATTATCGAATTCTGTGTAAAAATGATGAAACCCGAACAGGATTGGGAGGTTCTTGACCCCTCTTGCGGATCGGGTGGTTTTCTTCTGCACGCCCTTGATTATATGCGTAAGCAGGCTGGAGATTATTACGAAAAAGGCACGGTAGATTACTTTAATTATTGGCACGACTTTGCTGCCAAACACCTTTATGGTATTGAGATTAACGACGAAATTGCCCGTGTCGCAAAAATGAATATGATCGTTCACGATGACGGTCATACCAATGTTATTAGCCACGATGCGTTGGAGAGTATTGAAAAAATGCACGATCATAACCGTGGTTTTTCTGAAAATCGTTTTGATTTGATACTTACTAACCCGCCGTTCGGTTCAAAAATCAACTTTGCCGAAAAACCTTATTTGTCGTCTTTTGATCTCGGTCATTCAATAGATTCTAAGGGTAAAAAGAAACTTCGTAAGAATCAAAGCTCCGAAGTTCTGTTCATTGAACGTATTTGGCAATTCTTAAAGCCCGGAACAGGCAAGGCGGCTATTGTATTACCTGACGGTATTTTGACCAACAGCTCGATGCAATACGTCCGTGATTTTATACTTGAAAAGTTTCAACTTCTTGCGGTTGTAAGTTTACCTCAGTGCGCCTTTGCTCATTTTGGTGCAGGCGTTAAGGCATCTGTTATTTTCGTTCGCAAACGCATAGCAACCGAAAAGCCCAACGGCGAAGAAGCTATATTTATGGCGGCCCCAGAACTGATCGGATACGATGCAACGGGTAGAAAAACCGAGTCGCAACTTGATGAGATTGTCGATAGATTTGAGGAATTCCAAAAGGACACAACACCTTTTTTCGCATAACCCCCGATGCGAATGACCTTTGTGTCTTCGCTGTTAAACGGGGGGATATTGAAGACAGGATAGATGTTCCTTTTTATCATCCTAAGTCAACCGTAGTATTATCAGCTATTAAAAACGCTGAATATCCGGTTATTTCACTTGCTAAATTGCTTTTGAACTTGACGGATGGAACACACTATACTCCTACATATACAGAAACAGGAGTTAAATTTGTTAGTGTAACTAATGTAGCGGAAAATGAAATAGATTTCTCAAACACCAAGTATATTTCAGAAGAAGAACATGCTGAATTTGTTAAAAGATGTTTCCCCAAAGCAGGCGATATTTTGTTAACTAAAATAGGAAGTATTGGGAGAGCCGCTGTTGTTCCAGCGAACTGTCCACAATTTAGTATTTTTGTTAGCGTTGCTCTTTTACAACCAATTGATACGGTTGTTCCCGAGTTTTTGTGTGCGTATCTTAATACATATTTTGCAAAAAGGCAATTTGAACGACATTTGAAAGGTATCGGTGTGCCTGATCTTCATTTGGAGAACATTGCTGAAACATTGGTAATATTACCACCATATACTCAACAAATGTTGCTTGCAGAAAAATACACAAATTCTGCAACAAAGAAAAAAGAACAATTAAATCAAGCCAAAGATATATTGGTTGCCTTTGAACATCGAGTGACAAATCTGTTAAATTTAGGTCGAACATCACAGGAAAAGTTATGTTTCGCTATACGATTGAAGGATTTAGATGGCGTAATTGATGCCAAGAGATATAGTTCTGTCAGCACCACCGTACACACGTTTGTTATGGCTAATGTATTTGATATTGTTGAGGAAAAAGTTAATGTCGCTCAATATGGAAATCAAGTAATTGATTGGATTCGTATTGATGATTTGCCAAATCAGCCTCTTGATATTGAAAAAATCAGAACCCAACCCGCAAACGAAGTTGAAGGCACTTTCTTTGAGGTTCAAAAAGGCGATATATTAGTAGCTCGACTCGGTCCTACAATACTTAATCAAAAAATAGTTATGGTTCGCTTGGTTGAAAGAACCACGATTGCATCTGCTGAATTCTTGGTTTTGCGTTGTAAAGAAGGTTACAAGCCTGAAGCAGTAATGGCAGTATTAAAGACTGCATATTACAGAGACCTTATGTACTCTTATGCACGTGGATCGACACCAAGCCGGTATCGACTCAACAGAGAAGATATGCTTAAACTTCCTTTCCCAGACATTCGTGAGCATCAGGATAAGATAGAGGAGGATGCAAACAATGTCAGAGAACAGGTGAAAGCTATGCGTATTCAAGCAGAACAAGAATGGAAAAAAGCAAAAGAAAAGTTTGAAAAAGATTTATTGGGAGAATAAATGTGATTGATAAAAAAGCAGCAGCAAAAATTGTTGATGGAGTGATCAAACTTACAGATTGGCAAAAAATACAGAATACTCATCGTGGACTTGCACGCATGAGCAGTGTTCCGAATTGGACTGCGATTCCTCACAATCAATTAGATATTACCACCATCAAGAATGACTTGATCCGTATATCGCAAATTATTTCTACAGAATATCCCTATTTTAGTAGTGAACTGTTTATGCTTAAAGATCACCTGTTTATAGGATACGGCAGTTTTGATCCTCAAATATATGGTCAAGTTATGGCTATTTTTAAGGCACTTATAAATGAGGTGAATAATTCAACTCAAGGCGTTTGGGGGTTAATTCATCCCAAAATCGAATCTGTGTCAAAGCAATTATACTTAAACGGGCATTATGCAAATGCTGCTAAGGATGCTTTTATTGAGATAAATGATAGGGTAAAAAAGCTCTATAAAACCCTCAATCCTACAGCAACAAAAATTCCCGATGGTGATGCGGCGATGACAACGGTCTTTTCTTCAAACAATCCTATGCTCAAAGTGTGTGATATATCCACTGATACAGGTTTGAACGAGCAAAAAGGCTTAATGTTTATGTTGCAGGGAGCAATGTCAGCATTACGCAATCCAAAGGCACATTCTAATATAACAATTTCAAAAGATGACGCTATGCGCAGAATAATATACGCAAGTATGTTGATGTATAAAATTGATGAAGCGGTGAATTATTCAAATGTGTTCGAAGGGAATTAAAACGAGCCCCGACAGACTTTTTACAATCTGTCGGGGTTAATTATTTGTTTGCTGCGGAGCAAATTTCACATCCTGCAAACAAACTTCCTTATGAGAGAGGAGCCTTTGCGCGGCTTTTTTTACCTATAATACTTATAATAAACAATTATCGTTCGCTCTTCGCCGCCGTGCTCGAGGTCGGGTGCGGTGAGCACTGCACCTTCAAGCGAGAGAAGCTCCCAAGCCTGCAGATCCTCGACTTTGGTGCGTAGCACGATCTCACCGGACGATAGCACGATAAACTCTCCGTTTCTTATGTTGAGACCACCCTCACGGCCGATTATTTCATCAACGTCGTTCTTTTTTTCGGTTACGTAGCGTATATGCCGCCCATCGAGATGGCGCGCCATATCCTCGCGGAAACTTTTACTGTTGGTATTTTTACTTTTTGACAGTTTTTTGAGGAAATTAAACATAATATTGCTCCTGTAACACTCGAAAATATGTGCAAATTGCGGAAAAATTCTAAATTTTGCGATTGTACTTGAAAAATGTGTTCAATGTGGTATTATTATCGTGTACAAACATTTTACCATATAATTTGAGTTTTGTAAATATTACAAAACGAGAAAGGATGGTGTGTACGTGTTACCACTTGATTTTTTGACCGACGAAGCGAAAATTGCATTCGAGAAAAACGGCGTGCGCGAAGAAGATATTGCGATCGCCGTCCATCTTGATCTCGATTTTGCGGGTGAGTTCGGGGATACGTGGCTTGCTATCGACCCCGGGCGAAAACGTCTGTGCCGTCTCGGTGTCAGACCCGAATCCTATGATGAGTATGAGCTTGCTTTGCTTGCCAAACCGTACATAGATAATTTTACTTCTTCAAACAGGCTTCTTGCAAAAGAGCACAATGCTCCGGCTCCCGAGCGTGAGGAGCTTGGCGAAGCATTTGAAGAAGCTATTGAAAATTATCAAAAAGAGGGAACTACCATTGTTCTCGCTTACTGTACGAACGCATGCAAACGCAAGTTTTTTGCTTTTCTTGACGTAATGAAGCGAATTGCCAAGGACGAAGAGGTGCGCGAGGATGACCAGATCTTTGAGCAGTTCAATAAGAAATGCCCGAAGTGCGGCAAGATATACAAGGACCAAAACCGTCTGGTGTGTGATGACTGCGTCAAGAGCCGCGCAATATTCTTGCGTATGCTCGGATATTTCAAGGACTTCAAACCGCAGATAATCACTGTCATTCTCTGTATGTTCGCTACCTCCGCGATCTCGCTCTTGAATCCTATTATCAACGGACTTGTCCTATATGACAACGTCATCTCGGCAGAGGGCGAGTATCACACGCTCGAGATGGTGTTTATTGTCGTCGGAGTTATCTTTGGGATGGCACTCTTGTCGGTGGGAATAAACATTATCCAGAACAAAGCCAACGCGCATATGTCGACGCGCGTTACCAAAAAGATGAAAAATGACGTTTTCTCGGCGCTTTCGAGACTGTCGCTTTCCTATTTTAATAAAAACCCCACGGGAAGACTTATCACGCGCGTCAACTACGACGCAGTGAGGATCAATTCCTTCTATATCGACGGAATCCCAAACCTTGTCGTAAACGGACTCAATTTTATTGGTCTTACAATATTCCTGTTTACGATAAACTGGCAGCTTACGCTCATCGTATTTGTTCCCGTGCCGATAATCGTGCTTATCTTCAAGTACAAGTTACCTAAGCTTTACCGCACGTACACGAAACGTTGGAGACGTTCGTCCGCGCTTAACGCAACGCTCGGCGATACGCTCAACGGCGTGCGCGTCGTAAAGGCGTTTGCAAAGGAAGCGGAAGAAGCGCACCGCTTCGGCAATCTTGCGGCAAGACTTTCCGAGGCCAACCTTCAGGTAAATCTCGTAACGCTCACGATATTTCCGTTTATCAGTTTGCTTATCAGTATGTCGAGCCAGGCGATATGGGGCTTCGGTGGTATTAATGTTATGGGCGGACATATGACATACGGTGAATTTACCACATATCTCGGATATCTCGGAATGATATTCGGACCGCTCAATTTTTTCACAAACTTTACTAATATGCTTACCGACACTATAAACGCGGCACAGCGTATCTTTGAGACGCTCGATATGATCCCCGAGATCGCCGATTCTCCCGATGCAGTTGAGCTTGACACTATCAGAGGCGACATTGAGTTTAACAAGGTCTGCTTTCACTATAATCCGAACAGGCCGATACTAAAGGATGTAAATCTTAAGATCAAGGCGGGCGACCACGTCGGCTTGGTCGGACATACGGGAAGCGGTAAGAGCACTATTGCAAACCTTATTCTTCGTATGTATGACGTTATAAGCGGCTCTATCACGATAGACGGTATCAACGTTAAGGATATCAAGACCAAGAGTATAAGACAGAACATTTCGATAGTTTCTCAGGAGATATTCCTCTTCCACGGAACTATCGCGGACAATATCAGATACGCGCGTCCCGATGCGAGTATGGCCGAGGTCATCGAGGCATCGCGCGCGGCAAATGCACACGATTTTATTATGAGACTGCCCGACGGATACGAGACGATGGTCGGTACGGGTACGCGTTCGCTTTCGGGCGGAGAGCGGCAGAGAATATCTATCGCGCGCGCACTTCTTATGAAGCCGGCACTTCTCATTCTCGACGAGGCGACTGCGGCTATGGATACCGAGACGGAGAGACTTATCAGCGCGGCGATCGAGAAGCTTATCGAGGGCAGAACGACGATAACTATCGCGCACAGACTCTCAACGCTTAAGGACTGCGATTACATTTTTGCAATAGAGCACGGCGAGATAGCCGAAGAGGGAACTATCCCCGAACTGCTTGAAAAGAAGGGCATCTACTACAAGCTTTACACTTTGCAAAGCGAGGCTATGCAAAAGGTTATGGCAGGCGAATGATACGTGCAAATTTCACAAGTGAAAATTTGAATAAATACTTTTCACGCGTGAATCCGCCTAAAATGCGTCCCTTCCCATTTTTGTTTGCAAGCAAACACGCCGAATTCCAATACTTTACGGCGAAACGGAGGTAATATTATGGCAGACATTGTAACCAAACCCGAAGAAAAAATAGATACCGAAAATCTTTTCGGACACAGAAAATCTATCGAGCTTACTCCCGATAACGCGCGTTTTTACCCCTCGGAGGGAGGGCTCATTTCGCTTGAACTTACAAATAACGATGGCGAGACGGAGGTGTTCGAGCGCGTTGTTGTGCTTCGCTCCTTTCCCATCACAGATCCCGATGAATTCCTCTCGGTGCGTGAACCCGATATAAAGGACCGCGGCGAGGAGATAGGTATTATAGAGAATATAAATATTTTTGATTCAGAGACGGTAAAGCTCCTTTTGAGCGAGCTTGACAGGCGCTATTTCGTGCCTAAGATATTGAAGATAAACTCTGTAAAGGAAAAATTTGAGTCTTCTTATTGGGATGTCAAGACGAGTGCGGGCGACGTTGTATTTGTAATGCGCAACCCCTTCAATAATATCCGCGCGCTTGAGGACGGACGTGTGTTTATGAACGATATCGACGGCAACTGCTTCGAGATATCTGATCCGAAAAAACTCGATTCGTACAGCTATAAGAAAATAGAGGTCTATCTCTGATCCGTAAGGCGCGAAAGGAGTTGATATTTTGAAGCTGATGTTTGAACTCCCCGAGCTTGACAAGGCGGTCTTTGACGCCGCGGTCGGCAAGGACGAGAAGCTTATGTACTGTCTGCCCTATAACATTGAGGACGACAGATTTGTGTCGGGATATATGGTATTCACCGACAAATTCATATACAAGATACTCGAGGGCGAGCTTAAAGCGAAGTTTGAGCTTGCAAAGATGAGCGACTTTACGACCGAGATTATGTACGGAAGTTGCGGCTTCTATGCAAAGGTCGACGGAGCGGGTACGCTTCTTTGCCGTTTTATCTCGGGCAGAAATCTGCCGAGGTATTCGGTTATCGTCAAGGCGTGCGAGATTCTCACGGAGACGGGTAACAAGGAGCCTGTTACAAACAGCGAGCCGGAGCGTTTTTGTCCGAAATGCGGACGCCCTTTTATGCCAAGGACCAATATTTGCCCGTTTTGCCGTAGTAAGAAGGAGATATACAGCAAGCTCTGGGGAATGACAAAGGGACTTCGTCTTATGATGATGTTCCCGCTTATCGCCTCGATGTTTTCGGTCTTCTTCCGTTTTATCGTTCCTTTTATTCAAAAGAACGCGATAAACAATTATATCCAGCCTGCAGCGGGTGTGGAGAGAGGGCCGATGTCCTCCTTTATTGCGGTGGTTATAGCTATCGTGACGATCGATCTTCTGCACCGTGCAATGAATGTTTTTCAGGGACGAATGGCGGCCGTGTCGGGCAATAAGTTTTCGCTTATGCTTCGCACGCTCCTCTTTGAAAAGATTGAAGATCTTTCGCTTTCGTCGATACAGAACAAATCGACGGGCGATCTTATGGGACGTGTAAACCACGACGTTGATGTGGTCAGGGACTTCATCGTGGGACAGATCCCGAGCCTCTTCTCTCAGAGTGTATCCTTTATCCTCGGACTTGCTCTGATGCTGATCCTTGATCCTATGATGAGCTTGTTCGTATTCGTACCGCTTCCTTTTGCGGTATGGGTGATATCGAAATTCTGGTCGCATATCCAGAAGCGCAACCGCAAATCCTGGATGTACGGCAGACACACAAACAGACTTTTGCAGGATGTTCTCAACGGTATACGCGTCGTAAAGAGCTTTGGTAACGAGGATCGCGAAATAGAACGATTTGAACAGTATACCGAGCGTCAGGCGCGTCAGGATGAATCGAACGCAAAGCTTTTTGACACGGTATTTCCGTTGCTTGGTTTCTTTGTAAAGATAGGAAGCTTTCTTATTCTGCTTTACGGTAATATCAAGCTCTTTAACGGCTCGATGGATATCGGTACGCTCAATCAGTTCAATACGTATGCGAATATTATTTACGAGCCTCTGCTTTACATAACCTTTATCCCGCGTAACATATCGAACTTCCTTACATCTCTTGGCAAAGTGCTTGAGATACTTGAGGAAAAACCCGAGATATCCGATATAGACTTGCCAATAGACATTAAATTCGAAGGAAACATCAGTATCAAGGATGTAACATTCGGTTACGAGAGCTACAGTCCCGTGCTTAAGAATATCAGCTTTGATATCGGATCCGGCGAGATGATCGGCCTTGTCGGACATTCGGGATGCGGCAAAACAACGCTTATCAACCTCGTTATGCGAATGTACGACGTCTCCGAGGGTGAGATATCTATCGACGGGGTAAATATCAAGGACATCTCGCGTAATGCTCTGTCTTCGCAGATAGGAGCTGTCTTGCAGGAGACGCACCTCTTCTCGGGTACGATACGCGACAATATCCGTTACAGTAAGCCCTTTGCGACAAACCGAGAGATAATCGAGGCGGCAAAGTTTGCAAATGCGCACGACTTTATAGTAAATCTTCCCGAGGGATATAACACGATCGTCGGTGAGAAGGGATATTCGCTCTCGGGAGGCGAACGGCAGAGGATCGCAATTGCCCGTGCACTGATCCACGATCCGAAGATACTTATCCTTGACGAGGCGACCGCGGCACTCGATACAGAGACCGAAAAGATGATCCAGGACGCGCTTAATAACCTTATGCGTAACCGCACGACCATCGCTATCGCGCACAGACTGTCAACGTTGCGCAATGCCGACAGACTCCTCGTGCTCGATCACGGAAGGATAGCCGAGCACGGCACGCATACAGAACTTCTTGAAAAGAAGGGAATCTATTACAAGCTTGTAATGGCGCAACGCGAAGCGGCACTTCCTACGCTTAAATAATTAAAAACATCCCGCTTTGAAAAGCGGGATGTTTTAATTATCTTTCAAGTTTTTTTCGTGCAGAGGCTACCTGGGCTCTGACAGAGTCGGGCGATGTGCCGCCGAAACTGATTCGTTTCTTTACGCAACTTGTCATATTGATAAAATCATATACATCGTTATCGAAATTGGGATCAAAGCTCTTGTACTCGTCGAGCGAGAGCTTCTCAAGAGTCTTGCCGCTCTCAATGCAGTATGCGACGATCTCGCCGACCGCTTTGTAAGCCGAGCGGAAGGGAAGTCCTTTTGTTACGAGATAGTCAGCGCAGTCGGTAGCGTTGATGAATCCGCGCTCTGCCGCTGCTGCCATATTTTCCTTTTTGACGGTCATTGTTTCAAGCATAGGAGTGAACATAGAGAGGCACTGCTTTACGGTATCAGCTGAGTCGAACACGGCTTCTTTGTCTTCCTGCATATCCTTGTTGTATGCGAGCGGAATGCCCTTCATAACCGTGAGGAGCGCCATAAGATTACCGTATGCGCGTCCTGTCTTGCCGCGGACGAGCTCTGCA
>CAYZHW010000003.1:0-30359 GCA_964478105.1 uncultured Lachnospiraceae bacterium
TTTCACGGTCTTCCGTGCGCTTTTGGGATACTACCATATCCCCGACAACTGACGTGTGCCTTACGTTGCAGAATACTCGGAGCACTTTACTCCTTTGACTGCACCCTCCGCGGTCCATTTGCCGACCTGTTTCTTACCCGTATCCCAGCATCACGGGCTCTCTGTGAAGTCATTATCGACTTTATCTCCGCATCAACGGTTTATATTAAAACCATTATATCACCGCATTTTTTGTTTGTCAACAGCTTTTGCGTCAAAATCTCACAAAAGTCTGTGCGACTTTGCGCGCGATCTTATATATCGGTCCCTCGAGCTCCTTTTGCGCATCCTTCAAGCGCGCACGTATCTCGATACCCTGCGGGCAGTGCTTCTCACACTTTCCGCATCCGACGCACTCCGAAGCGGCGGCTGAATCACGTCTGCACGCAGTTCCCATAAAATGCTCACGCATTGCGGCAAACCAGCCCTCCGAGTATTTTCGGTTATACGCTGCAAATGTACCGGGAATGTCAACATTTTTCGGACACGGCATACAGTATCCGCATCCCGTACATCCGACCTTCATCTTTGCGTTTATCGCCGCAACGATACGCCTTAGCATATCTTTGTCCTCTAGAGTAAGCTCGCCTATCTCGACTGTTGATGCGGTCTCTATATTCTCTTTTACCATCTGCTCGGAATTCATACCCGAAAGCACAACACTGACCTCGCTCTGATCCCAGAGCCAACGAAACGCCCATTCGGCAGGTGTGTGCTGTACACTGTGCTCTGCAAAAATACGCTTCGCCTCATCGGGAAGATTTCGCACGAGCTTTCCGCCGCGAAGAGGCTCCATTATCATAACCGGCATCCCCTTCTTGTGTGCGTGTTTAAGTCCCTTCACACCTGCCTGAGAATTCTCGTCCATATAATTGTACTGTATCATCGTAAAATCCCAATCATAGGTATCAACAAGGCGGCAGAACATATCGGAGCTTCCGTGATAGGAGAATCCGACTTGGCGTATCGCACCGCTTGCCTTTTTCTCGGCAATCCATTCCTCGATACCGAGCTCACGAAGTCTTTGCCAGGTAGCAATGTCGGTCAACATATGCATAAAATAATAGTCGATATGATCTGTACGAAGGCGGCGAAGCTGCTCTAAGAAGAGCTTATCAAGTCCTTCTCTGCTCTTTATCAGATAGTGTGGGAGCTTGGTTGCAATAAAGACCTTGTCGCGGATGCCGTTCTTCTCAAATATCTCACCGATAGCCGCTTCGCTTCCGGGATATATATAGGCGGTATCATAATAGTTAACTCCGTTTTCGTATGCGAGCATTATTTCTCGCTCGGCCTTTTCCATATCGATCTTTCCGTGTGTGCGGGTGAAACGCATACATCCAAATCCGAGTATCGACAGCTTGTTTCCGTATTTATCACAACGATAATTCATTAGTTCTCCTTGCTAAAGCGAGCGCGCATTTGCGCGCTCGCCCTCTTTTATTTGTCCGCCTCTCTGCAGGTGATAAGCCATTCCTTTTTGCCGTCCCAGTGAATAGGTGCGGCGGTCGCATTGACCTTAAGGTCAAGGTATTCGTTTTGAATAAGGCAGGTGCCTCCCTTGCCATCATTTAACTTTATCGGGCAGGTCTTACAGGGGACATCGTTGCCCATAAGTGCCTTATAGCAGGGTTCACCCTTCTTTGCATCGGGCGCCACATCCAGAACTCTTCCGTTCAGGAATTTGAGCTCATAGCTCTCCGAATCTATAACGTATACCCACGCATACTGTGTCTCAAGGACCTTACGAAGGTCGGCATTAAGATCCTCTGTGCGTTCTTGAGCACGCTTTTTGAGAAGGAATACCGAAACCATCTGAGAAAGAAATGTCAAAAGGTCTATCTGCTCCTTGGTCCACATACGAAGCTTTGTGCACTCGTCTATACCTATGTATCCGCGGAAAACACCCTTATCGCGTATCGCGCACTGGAGCATTGAACGAACTCCCTGCGGCTCAAGTATCTCTCTGATATGATCGGGAAGCTTGGTAACATCGGCGCAATAGAATATTCCGCGTTCGTTGAAAAGCTTATCATAATCGGGTATCATCGTAGCGTACTCGATGTTTTGTAACCAATCCTTTTCGGGAGTGATGCCTTCATTACACCATTCAAACGTATTGGAGCAGGTCGTATTTTCATCGTTATTCTCAAAGATGTAAAGCCGGCTGACGTTCATCTGCTTACCAACAAGCTCGAATATGGAATTGATAGTCGATTCTATATCGCTCGTATCATAAAGGCGCTGGAACACGTATTCAACAAGGCTGTTGTCAGCGATACCGAGACGTTCGTCGGAATCAATACGCAAGCTTACATTTGACGCATATTCGGGACGCTCCATATCCGTGTCGTAAAGCATACAGATACCCTTGCCACCGGTCTTGGACTGATAAAGAGCAATATCTGCTTGCTGGAAAAGCTCGGAATAGTTCATTCCGTGCTCGGTAGAAAGCGCTGCGCCTACCGAACACGAGAGGCTGAATCCCGACGTGCTTTCATCATAGAGAGCGCGTACGTTTCTTATCAGATCATCGCAACGCTCTTTTATAAGTGTTCTGTTTGTAACATCACTCATAAATACCAAGAATTCATCTCCGCCGATACGTCCCACAACGTCTCCCTCGCGGAACATTCCGATTATCTCCTCGGAAAGATTCACAAGCACGGCATCACCGAACATATGACCGAAACGGTCATTGATCTCCTTGAAGTTATCAAGATCGATAATAATGAGCGCGCCGCTTTTTTTGTTCTCCTCAAGATGATACTCTACCTTTCTTCTGCAAGCATCTTTGTTGAGCATCTTTGTAAGAGAATCTCTTTCCGCACGGTCAAGCAGCGACTGCGAATGCCTTAACTCATAGTCAATGTCAACTATGAGTCCGACGAGTTTGAGAGGCTCTCCGTTCTCGTCACGTATAACAGTGATCCTCATTCTGTTCCACAGATATTTTCCGTCGGAATTTGCAAATCGTATCGGGAATTCCACAAAAGGCACCGAGCTGTCGGTTTGCACCTCTTTGACCTTGAGCTTGAAAAGATCTATATCATCGGGGTGAATATGCGATCTTGTGCTGATATTCTCTGTAGCATTTTCCGAAATCGGTTCATATCCGAATCGCTCGCGAAATCTCGGTGAGCAACTTATCTTATCCGCCGCAATATTCCATTCAAACAGAATATCTCCGGTCTTTTCAACTATCGTGCGGTAAAGAGCAAGTGAGGATATCATAGTTTCGTGCTCTACTCTCAGTCCGTCGCAATTGCAGAAAACGCCCGAAATTCTTTCTATTCCCATCTCATCAGAAAAAAGACGTCCTCTTGCCAAGAAATGAGTCTTGCTTCCGTCTTTTCGAACGAACGGGATTATAAGCTCTGTTATCTTGCTGTGCTTTAATTGTTCGGAAAGCTGGTTCATTATTTTTTCTTTTCTGTCCGGGTCTATAAAATGTGCAAGACTGCGATTGAATTCTTTTTTGAATTCTTCTGCAGTGTATCCGAGAACGTTTGCAAATCGCTCAACACCCACTTCAAGTGTAAGCTCTTTGTTATATATGCACGACTGCTCTATAACAAACTCGCTGTCAACAGGCTCGCAGATCTGCCGTGTATGCTCCTGTCCATATATATCAAGCCTTCTCCAGAGCGCGACGGCGCGGCGTTCGTCATCGTCACCGGTCTTTATACGGATGATTACCACTTCATATTTGCGGTAAATACCGTCTGAGCCGCGCATACGGTAATATCGTACCGTCTTTCGCTGTCCCGACTCAAAAAATGTATTTATATAGCGCTCCAGATTATCAATGACCATAGATCGGTCATCGGGGTGTACTATTCTGTCCGCAAGAGCACGCATCGCATCAAAAAACGTGTTCTCGGAACGTACGGTCTCAAGATCAAGATAGGGATCATATATCAAATGATACGCACCTGTATCAAGTTCCACCTCCATCGCAGCAATATCGAAATGATGAAGAAGCGCGTGATATTTTGTGATAGCTGCCTGAAGTGAATCGCCCGTTGCCTTTTTGGGTGGCGGCAGAGGCACAGTAATACTGTCGGACTTCGGTGAGTATCCGTCTGCATAGGAGTGCGCAAGCTCTTCGAATATGCCGCGTACATTCTTGAAGCATTCAAGAAGCTTTGGTGAGAACACACCGCACTCTCCGTTGATTATCATATTGGACGCATCAAGATAGGGGATCGCTTTTTTGTAGACCCTGTCTGTTGTAAGTGCGTCGTATGCGTCAACAAGCCCGACGACCTGTGCACAGATCGGGATATCGTCACCTGCAAGTCCGTCGGGGTATCCGCCGCCGTCCCATCGCTCGTGATGATAGCGGCAGATGTTGTAGGCATAACGCATATAATCGTCATTCCCGGCATCTTTGAAGCTCTCAAGCATAGCGCTTCCTGTAACGGTATGCGTCTTCATCGTCTCATATTCTTCTGCGGTCAGTTTTCCCGGCTTGTTGAGTATGGCGTCGGGAATAGCTATCTTGCCTATGTCGTGAAGCGCCGATGCACTGGACATCGCCTGTATGGTATTTGCATTAAGTGAATATTCCGGGCAGGCATTCTCTATCTCTTCAAGAAGTATCTTTGTAAATCTGCGTATACGCATTACGTGCTGTCCGGACTCTATGCTTCTGTGCTCTATAAGCGCAGAGAGCGAATCGACCATTACCTCATAAGAGCGGTGTACCGATTCTGTCTTCTCTGTGACAATCTTTTCCCAAGCGCGTTTTTCGTTATAGTGAGCAGCAATATTCACCACTCTGAGTTTTACAAGATTGGGCTGAAACGGGTAATTTATGACCTCATATGCGCCAAGCTCTATAGAAAGTTTCTCATCTCTATGGGACTTTGAAGCAACGATCGAAACAATGGGAATGTTTTTTGTGTATTCCCCATCACGTATCGCGGCAAGAGTCGGAGCTCCCGACTCGGATGTCATTTTGATGTCGAGAAGTATTGCGGCTATAATATCATTATTCTGATCAAGAAACAGGCGAAGCTGATCCTCGTTTGCCGCCTCGAGAATGTTATAGTTCGATTCAAATATGCTGCGAAGCTCCGCGCGTATCGCAGCGGATTCTGCGGCAAGTATCATCGTATCCTGAATACGCATCAAGCCTTACCTCCTAAGCGTCGCTCAAGTGTCTCGGGGTTATCCGCATTCTCAAGCGCGGTCTCTTTGGTTATCTTTTTCTCACTCACAAGCTTAAACAACGAGTTGTCCATACCGATCATTCCCTCAGCACCGAATGAAGCTATCGCGGCGCTTATCTGGTGCGTCTTACCGTCGCGTATCAATGTCTTTATCGCACTGTTGGTGTGCATTACCTCAAACACGGGAACAAGCGCGCCGTCAACTCCTTCAACAAGCTGTTGCGAGACTACGGTACGGAGCACCGACGAGAGCTGTACTCTTATCTGCCCCTGTTGCTCTGCAGGGAAAGCATCGATTATGCGGTCGATACTGTTTGCCGTACCCCTTGTATGCAGTGTCGCAATGACAGTATGTCCTGTCTCCGCCGCTGTCATTGCGGTATGTATGGTCTCTGCGTCACGCATTTCACCGAGAAGTATAACATCGGGAGATTGACGAAGGCAGGCGCGAAGCGCAGAGAGGCAATCCTTGGTATCAATAGCTATCTCTCTCTGGCTTACTATGCTCTTATCGTTACGGTGCAGATACTCTATCGGATCCTCAAGAGTGATTATGTGTGCGCATCTCTCGCGGTTTATACGGTCGATAAGACAAGCCTGTGTAGTCGACTTACCGCTCCCCGCAGGCCCTGTAAAAATGATCAATCCGCTGTTTACATTTGAAAGCTCCATAACTTCTTCGGGGATCAAAAGCTCTCTGTATGACGGGATATTGAAGGATACAACACGAATGACCGCGGCAAGCGACCCGCGCTGACGGTATGCGCTCACACGGAATCTTGCAAGTCCGGGTACCGCAAACGAAAAATCATCGTCTCCGCATTCAAGGTATTTATCCATACAGCGTTCCGCGAGCTCATATATCTCTGATATAAGCTCCTTTGTCTTTGGCGGCAGCAATTTGTTTTCGTCAAGAGGCACGAGCTTTCCGCCGATCTTAGCGCTCGTAGGAGCACCCGCAACTATAAACAGATCGGAAGCCGCTTTCTCTACCGCTTTTTTCAAATATGTTCTGATATCTGTCATATATACCTCTCAATCATTACTTTGCCATACATCGATCGTGCTGTCGGCTTTCCACTCCGATGTACGCACGCTCTGCCATCTCAATATCTTATAAGATCGCGCATCATTGATCTCAACAGTAACAAAAAGTTCAAGTGAGTCGTTTATTTCGCACGAGTATTCATATTTATTTCCTGTTTTCGCGACACCTTCGGGCATCTTGCCCTCACGAAGCAAAGCAAGAGTCTCGTGCGCTCTCGCATCCGCTTCGGCATATTCTTTAGAGCTTTCCGCCGTCACATTGGACAGTCTCTCGCCCGCTTTTGCCGTTCCGAGCGACAGAAGCGCAAACACGACAAGCACGAGCACCGAGAAAATAACTATCAGCGACGATGCGCCGAATGCGGCGGGAAGCGTGTATTTCTTATTCATCCGCCGTCACCTCCTGCCAGGCCGCAACCGAGGTAAATACCGGTTTTTCCTCGAAGAAGACCGTGATCTCGGCTTTACCCAAATATACAGAGTCTGTCTCAACAGGGATTATCTTAAAGCTCAGTCCGCATTCTTTTGCAGACTCGCCCAAGATCTTGATCACATACTCTATATCTCCGTTTGTACCCAAAAGAAGCTCCGCGGCATTCTGAGAAAGAATGACAGCCCTGTCGCGTGCCTCGCTCTCCTTTGATATTTCTTCGGATCTTGCAAACATATTAAGGCAAAGGGCAGCCGAAAGGAAGAAGACAAAAAGCATTATCGAAAGCTCAATAAGCATCAAAGCAGTCTTATTCTTCATTTTCGCCCTCCCCTGCCAAAAGATCTATATAGAGCTTTTGGCTCTCACCTTGTGAGAATTTAAGCACGATCTCAAGCATCCCTTTGTCCGCCGAAGCAAAGAGCGACTCAAGAGGAAGTATGCTCTGTCCGTCCGAGGGCTGCATTTCAAGTCCTTCGGGCGAAAAGAGCTCATAGAGCTGTCCGTCGTAAACGTACAGCTTTGTGGTATATTTTATCCCGTCGTAAGAGGAACCGAGCACAATGGCTGTTCCATCTCCGAACGGCTCTGTTTTTATTGTTTCTCTGTTTTCGGTCTGTTTTATCTTGACCGATATGTACTGTGCCGCCGTGCGGTAGGTAAATGATGCATCGTCACGCTCAGAGAGCAGATTATACGCTCTTGCGCCAAGAACGAGCGAAACGAGCACCGATACGGCAAATAGAGCAAACACAAACAAAGGAAGCATTCCTGTAAGATAACGTTTTCTCATTCTGATAACTCCACAACCGTTATATCGGGCATAAGATTTTCCGCGAATGCGTCATAAAACACCTTATACTTGTTTTCATTTACTTGGACGCCGTAGTGCTCGCACAAATACGAGATATCCGGAGGATATGCCCCCTCTGCGGCATAACAAGCTGCAGCGGCACGGCGCAAAGCACGCTCGAGGTTCTCAAGCTCAGCCTCAGCATATCTATTGCCTGCCCGCTCGGCAGAAGCAACAAATCCATATCCTGCCGCAATAAGTGCAAGAACAAAAGAGACAGCAAGAATAATACTTATAATACTTTTTCTCTTCATATGATCACCCGATAGCCGACATAATATTGGCAAGCGGTATCATCACCGACAGAAGTATGGCACCTATAAGAAGCGATGATACAATAACCATTATCGGCTCTGCGCGGCTTATCGATCTTTCCATAGCATCGTCGGCGGCAAGATCAAGTCTTCGCGCGATCTCGTCTGCGACAGCATCAAGACCGCCGCCCGAAACGCCGAGCGCAAGGAGTCTCGCCTCGGGTGCAGGGAGAAGTCCTGTTTCACAAAATGCTTTATCCACAGCACCCGTACCGGAAAGCTTATCGGCACAAATGCGTATATTTTCTTGTTCACGCTCACTAAGGATCTCTCCCGCACGAAGCACAGCTTCATCAAGCGAAAGTCCGCTTGAAAGCGCCATCGCAAGAGCGGACGCAAAACGGGCGGTATTTATCTTTTTCGAAATCCCGCGCGCACTTTTACCGCCAAAGCCCGTAATTTTGGCTCTGAAGGTCTCCGACGCAGAAAAAAGCACAAGGAAAACTATTGCCAAAAAGAATACCGCACAAACTACAAAAATGCCGTCCGAAAGTATTTCCCCAAGTGAAAGCAAAAAGCCGGAAAATCCCGTAAGCGACGCACCGAATGACGCGTACACATCGGCAAATATCGGAAGCACAAAAACAAGAAGCAGAACTACTACCGCCGCCATCACCGCAAGAAGTATCGACGGATAGAGCACGGCAGAACGAAGTTGTCTGTCTCTTGTATCAAGCCTGTCATAATATGAGGATAGAGATCTCAGTGTCTCTTCGCTCTTTCCCGTCTCGCTGGCAATTTTGAGCATAGCGGCAACATCATCGGGAAAAAGTCCCGATGCGGCGGCAACGGCGAACAGAGGCTCGCCCCCGTCAAGACGCATTCCCATATCGGCATAGATCTTTGCGAGCTTTTTGTCATTCTCGGATGCGGCTATATATGCAAATGCCGCCCCCGCAGACGAGCCCGAATGCAAAAAAAGTGCCAATTCAAGGCAGAGTGAAGATATCTCTCTGTATGATAATTTGTTTTTTTTCATAATGATCTCCGATATATTAGTAGAGATATTTTTCTGTGTAATTGCTTCCGTTTCCTATGTACTGCATAATGGATGCGCTTCTGTCTGCCGATGAAGCAAAAGTAGGATCCATTCTGTGCCACGCGACTCCGTCAAAGAATATCGCGCTGTCGATCCAGCCGCTCTCCTCGGTCCACACGCTTATCCACGCGTGATATGCAGTTCCCGCATATCCTACAACAAGCTTGCAGGGCACGCCCTGGCTTCTGAGCATTCCCGTCATAAGCGCGGCGTAGTCAAAGCATATGCCCTTCTTTTGAGCAAGAACGTCATCAAGCACGGGAAGATACCCGCTCTGCACCGTTGCCGCCTTTTCTTTATCGTAAACAAGCGAGCTTACGACATAATCATAAACGGCAGATACCTTGTCAAGCGGTTTTGTCAGTTTTTTTGTAAGCTGATACGCCATCTCAACCGTGTTCGGAGCAGATGCAAAATCAACATACTGATTAGGATACAAGAAAGTAGTAAATTCATTTTTGAGCGAAGCCGATATGCTCTCGGAGAGCACGACCGCATATTTTGAACCCGTTACATTGCGAAACACCGATATTTTATACGAGCCGCTCCCCTCGGAAAGAGGAAAGACCTCCCATTCTTCGGGAGTTATGTTGTACGTGTAAGTCGATCTCGGCCCTTTCACCTGCACCTTTAACTTATTCGATTCGGGCGAGATGTATCTGACCATAATGTAACCGTCCTCGGCATGTGAGTAATCTATAGTAGCAAGACTGTTACTTGCTGTGCGTGTCCCCGAAGCTGTTGCCGCAAGGAGCGCGGGGCGCGGAGCCACACCCGACTGCAGAACATCCGCCTCGCCGGAAATGTCCGCACCCGGGACAGGAGTCGGATCTACGTATCCGTCTATTTTCGGCGGAACTGTCGTCTCCGGTGCCGCTGTTGTTTCGGGTGCTACTGTAGTCTCGGGCGCCGCTGTCGTTTCGGGCGCCGTTGTAGTCTCGGGTGTCGCTGTAGTCTCGGGTGTCGCTGTCGTTTCGGGCACCGTTGTAGTCTCGGGTGTTGTTGTTTCGGGTAAATTTGATACAGGGCGGGCACACGATGAAAAAACAGCCAATACTATCAACAATATGCAAAATATACTTTTTTTCATTGGGGCCGCCTCCTTTCAATTATTTAAAACTTAGGTGCCGCATCCTCATGCGGAACAAGGGGTTGAACAGAATACTCTACCTTTGCAGGGGAATGAGGATACTGTCTGTTGAAATTCTTTATTATACGCTGACAGACCATAATACTGTTTTCATAGTTTGCGCCCGGAAGCATCACAACAAACTGACTCGGACTGCATCTCGAGATAATATCTCCCTTCCGAAGCCCTCTGTGAAGATGATCCTGAAAATTATCCATAGCATATTCAAGGCTCTTGCGCGAAAGTTCCTTGCCGCGGTAAGCAGACAGCGAAACAAGCGCAATATGCACCGCGTCACCGCTCCTTGCGATAAGACGGGCTTCCGCCTGATAGAGCATTTTGAAAAAGTCGTAATCACAAACGAGCGCACCGAGGATCGGCCCCTGCTCGCGAAGCTGATCGCTGACCATACCGGGCTGTACGACGTGGTCGTTCACCACGCGAAGTGCCTCACGGTAGAGCTCTCTCGACTCGGGTGCGGGTACGACACCGAAATTCGAAAAAAGAAGCTTGCTTAACTCATCGTATATATTTATCGCTTCCTCGCGTCGGTCAAGTGCAATAAGATTTTTCATCAGGTGCTGATAAATAAGTTCGTGATACGGATCAACAAGAAGCGCCTCACGGCATATTCGTACAGCATCTTCGTGATGTTCCGTGTCGTAAAGCATCGGCAAAAGCTTACCGAAAGCCTGCATATAGAGGTTCGAGAAGTATGTCGCTATCGGGATAGTCCACGTGTCGTTTGAAAGCTTTGACAAAAATTCTCCCCGATAAAGCGAGAGAGCACGCGAAAGGCGGTCTATTCCGCCGTCAGCCTCACCTATGGGAGCCGACGCGCAAAGCGCCTCAAACTCTTCCGCGTCAATCGATATCTCAATTTCGGGATTCCAGCTGTATCCGCCGTTTTTATACACGATCATATCGTGCCCAGCCTCGGGTGCAAGCATATCAAGCGTAGCGCGCACGCGATGCATCGTAGTCTTGAGCGCACCTGCCGGATTGGCGCTGTCGGCATCATCGCTCCACAACAGCTCTATAAGCTCATTCTGGGGAACGGTCCTTCTGCGGTTATAGATTATGTACGCAAGAAGCAGCCATACACGCTTTGAGCGGTTTATATCACAGTTGATATGCTTTTCCCCAAGCGTCAGGGAAAAAGTACCGAGCATATTCACTTTTAAAGTCTCATAGGACATTTTTTCGCCCCCTATATTTAAATACAGATATCCATAGTAAGAATACCATAAAAATGATCTTTTCGCAACAAAAAACACAAAAAAATCACGTCTGTGACGTGATTTTTTTGCGATTTACTATAAAAAGATGGCAGATACGGCGCGGCGTGGATCAGCAGATATACCGCATAGACCAGCACAACCGCCAAAATGTCGGGAGTCGCCGCCCCTATAGGTGCGAAAATAAACGATTCAAGTTTAAAGAACATATAATCCGAATCTATGTGCGAAAAATTCACCGCATTTGCCATCAGCGAGATGCATAAAAACGGCAGTGACGGAAGGATAAGCAGGTAAGCCTTTGTAACGTGTGTGAATCTGTGATACCCCGAAATGAACATAACTACAGCGCAAAAAACAATAGCACCGTGATAGAAAAAGGTGTGAAAACCCGAAAAAGATATACAGGAATAATTCTGCAAGATGTTTGCGGGATACACAAAATTTATCGCTCCGCCAAGAAGTCCGAGCGTGCAAACGTATCCGCATCCCGCACGCCGCACATCTCCCTTTCCCCAGATGGCCAAGGGCATCGCATACATAAAGATACTGCAAGGATAAAGAGGAAGTACCCCCGTCCATTCAAAACTTACCGTCTTGCCCGATACGGTCTCCCACACGATCTTTGTTATCTCCAGTACGACAGTCGCGCACCAGATTGCCGCAAAGACTTTTTTGATTGTCTTTTCATCTTTTTTTGCCACGCGAATACTGAGAAAAATAAGAAGCGCTATGCAAAGCGCGGAAAAAATAAAATGCAACGGTGTAAAAAGTGTACCCAGAATCTCTTTTGCCGCAGGCAGAAAATCTTTGTGAGTGAAAAATTTTCAAATAAGTCTGTGATAGCCATAGCTGTCTCCTTTTTGTTCACATTCTATTTACAATTATACTGTATATGTCTAATAATGTCAACCCATTTCACTCTTTCTGTTCCATTGCATACAAAGATAGATTTTTCTTTCCATCACAAACGCCGAGAAAGATCTCTTTGGCATCACGGTATCCTTGTGCCCTGAGCTGTTTTTCAAGCCATTTCAGGTCAAGGCCCATCTGCTTAAGGTTTTCTTCCAATATCCGACCGTCCATTATGATCTCAGTCTTGATATGAGAAGGCTCGGGAGACAGCCCCATATCCGCAGGCGTTGCGGGACGCTTATCGGACACGGGCAAAATGCTGAGTTTACCGTTGGTCTCAATTATCGCGCATTCTATCTCATCAAGGTCAAAATAACCTTGCTCTCGGCAAAGGAGCATAAATTCGCTTAGATCTAATTTAGCTTTTTTCATATTCTTTCGGTATATCTTCCCTGCATTCATAAGGATCGAAGGCGACCCGTTGATATACTTTCTCGTTCTCGGAAACTTGTGCGTAAGAAGATTAAGTGTCACAGAAACGATGCCGTAGATAAGCAACGAAATAAGCGGCTTCATCGGCTCTTCGATATCTATTGCAAGCTCGGCGGCGATCGAGCCGATAGTGATCCCGCTGATATAGTCAAAAAAATCAAGCTGAGCCAGTTGCTTGTGCCCCATAATCTTTGCTATAATAAAAAGTACCGCCACCGATAAAAGCGACGTAAGTATCGTTTTTATGATCATTTTAACACCTCTTCACCGATAAGTGTTACCAAAATATTAGTCCTCAATTCAAAAGGCACCCCTCGGGGTGCCTTTTTTAAGTATGATTAAACCACATTCCGGGGTTTATTACCCTTTTGTCGATGCCGACAAATGCATCGCGAAGCATATTCGTCTGCTCTGCGGTAAGTTCTACTGTCTTATCAAGCAGAGCGCAGTTTGCTTCAAGCTGTGCAACATTGTCGCAACCGAGCACGGCACAAGTAACACCGGGAAGGGAGAGCACGTGCGAGAGTGCAAGCACATCGGGGGAGAGTTCGAACTCGCGGCAAAGCTCAAGATATTTTTTAAGGTAGGGCACGCAGAAATCCATTCTCGGATCGAGATCCTCGGGTGTATGGAAGACGAGCCCCTGCAAAAAGACACTGCGCGTGAATATCATCATACCCGCGTCGGCTATCTTCTGCACGCCGCCGTTTTCTATCTGTGTCCAGTCAAAAACATTAAGCGGTATCTGTGTCGCATCAAAGCCCGACTCTGCGATCATAGTGTAATCGTTGTGCGAATACGCCGAGATAGCGCTTGTGCGGTACGCACCGTTTTTCTTAAGCTCCTCGAATATCTTACGAAGCGCATCCGCATCGCGCTCGTAATCATCGAAATTGTGAAGCATAAGGCAGTCAATGATCTCTGTGCCTAGGTTCTTCATACAGCCCTCGACCTGACACATCACATCGTCACGAATAATATCGTAAGAGCCGTGTTTAAGCGGACCTATCTTCGTGATAACAAAAGGGGTGTCTTTTTTCTCCGCTCTTCTCTTTGCAAGCCATCTGCCGATAACCGCCTCGGAATCCCCATAGTTATTGGCTGTATCGAGGTTGTTGATACCGAGTTCGGCAGCTCTGTCAAGTATACCCATCGCCTTTTCCTCGGAAGGCTTTGCCTTATCTTCACCGAGGCCGTATGTCATACCGAGCTGTACCGTTCCGAGTTGGAGTTTAGAAAGCTTTATTCCATGGAAGTCAATATATTTCATATCTTCGCGCTCCTTACCAAATCGTCCAGCCGCCGTCCATAACAAGCGTTGCGCCCGTAACGTAATTTGCCGCCTCGGATGCAAGGAAGATGACGGGGCCCTTGATATCGTCCTCGTTTGCCCAACAGCCCAAGGGGCAGTTCTCGATATATGTATCGACGAACTTCTTTGTGTCGGGATCATCCGAAAGACCGGGATTGAATCCGCCGGGTGCGATGCAGTTGACTCTGATATGATGCTTGCCGTATCTGCCCGCCATATATTTTGTCATACCGACCATTGCCCATTTTTCGGTAGTATAGTTGATCGGCTGGTCTCCCATTGCCTCGGGATAGAACGGGAAATGCGGGCAGTCAAGCCCTCTCATCGAGCTTATGTTGATGATGCTTCCCGACTTTGCTTTTATCATATATTCGAGCACCGCCTGAGAAAGCAGGATCTGTCCGTTGAGGTTCGTAGATGCGCTGTCCTGCAGCTTTTGTCTTGTAGCCGCCGCAAGAGAGGTCATATTCGAACGGTCAACGGCATTGTTTACAAGAATGTCGATCTTGCCGTACTTTTCGGCAACATTTTTTGCCAGAGCATTGATAGATCCATCGTCAGAGAGGTCGAGCGACATACCGACAGCATTATACCCCTTCTCTCGAAGAGTTGCGGCGTACTCGTCGCACTTCGCACCGTTGCGCGATGCAATAACGACTGCCGCGCCCATCTCGCATAGTCCCTCGGAGATAGATGCACCGTAAAGTCCGCGTCCGCCCGTAACTATGGCAATCTTGCCGTCAAGGCTGAAAAGTTCTTTTGCGTGTTTCATTTTATAGATCACAGCTTTTGTCTTGACAAAAGCTTCCTTTCTTTTGGGAATTGAGGCTGGTTTGCGAAGCAAATTGCCGCTCTGCTGCCTACGGCAAAAGCCACAAAACCGAAGTTTGAAAATTCATTTTCAAACTTTCACCTCACGAAAACGTATAGCGCGCCGCGCCCGTTTCTTCGTCATATGATTCCATCTTGAATGTCGCACCCGCATAGCCTGCAAGTACCTCCATTACCACCTCTGTGGTATAGCGATACCACTTCGACACTTCTCTGCCTGTAGCTTTAAGATGCGTCACCGCGGGACAGGAGCTTACCGAAACGGTAAGCTTTCCGCCTTCAAGCGAAGTTGCAAGAACATCCGACGCCTTTTCCTTTTCGTAGGTGTCGCAGATCTTTTTTCTGATAGCTGCAAGTCCATTCTCCTTGATATCGGCGATCTCTTTATTATAGACGTTCTTTGTGTAACGGATAAGATACTCGCGTACTGCTTCCATACCGTAATTTTCTCCGAGGTAATGGATACCCATATTCATACTGCTGTGAAAATCGCGGTGAAAATATTCGTTATCGCCTGCACGTCTGTCCATGATCTCGGTGTTTTCGTCTACGATAACTCTGCCGTCGAAGATTTTGGGATCGCTTATAAATAACGAACAAGCCGCATGGTCAATGCCGTCAAAGTCATATACATAGTCAAGTCCGATCTTTGCAACTGCGGCTCTGTAGCTGTCGCAATGCAGGCAGTAGTCGTGATAAGGCGTGATACCGATCTCATCCTTGAGCGCAAGAAGTCTTCCCTTTGAGGGACAGCGGTGCATCTTGATCTTAAACCAGCCCGCCTTTTCGTTAAGCATCATAGTAAAATCTGCCGCCTCTTCGTTGAGCGTGCCTGCCCAATAGGAGAAGCAACCGCGTATACCCTCTTTTTTAACAAAGTTTATAAGCGGTATTCCGTCACCCGTGGGCTTAAAAAGATACTCCCAGAAGCGATCGACCTCATCTCTGCCGTGTTTTTCTTCAAGATATGTAAACAGCTCACTGTATGCGGGTATAAATTCTGTACAAGAAACCATAATTATACCTCATTATAATTCAAACTTAATACTGGAAGAAGTCATCTTCCTTTATCGTCGCCGCGATATTCTCGCTGATGATGACCTTTGTGGGATTCTCACGGAGCTGAAGGATGGATGCGGGAACATCCTGGCTTACCTTACCGAAAAGTGCAAGACGGGATGTAAGTCTCTGCCAAGTAACGTGCGTACCCGCAGTTGTAATTCCGTGCATATCGAGCACACACTTTGCCTTCATCGCATCTCTCGGGCCCATCATAGCGCCCTTCGGGGGCACCTTAGAGATATCTCCCGAGCATCCGAACGCTCCGTGGAGCGAGTTCTGCGCTATCGTAAGCGGATGCAGACTTGCTACCTTTGCACCCTGCGCGAGATATTCTTCCATCGTGGGCTTAAACCAATCTTCAACAGGGTCGATGAATGCAAGATGTGCGGGCCAACCGGGACCGGAATAAACGATATCCGCTTCGCCGTCCGCTTCAAGCATCTTCGAGAAGTCGGGAGTTACCTTATTGGAGTGATAGATGAAGTTCTCCTCCTTGAATCCGAGGTCAAGGATGTTGGACACCATATAGCGATAGAAAGCGTTGCCGAAGCCTGCCTTGTAGGAGAGAGGCGCGATGTTGCCGTCCTCGTCCGCCCACTCGTCCATCATATAGAACTTGACGTTACGGCAGTTTACCCCAAGCTCGTGAAGCATATATGCGACCTTGCGGTATGTCGGGCAGGGATTGCACATAATCATAACGACCTGCTTGTCGTATCTGTCAGAATCGATGATACGCTTAACCATATCGGTGAGCATTATCATCTCAAACTCATCGTTACGGATAACCTCAACGCTCATAGAAGGGCTTGTGGGGTGCTTTCCGCCCATTGCGATGATATCTTCTTTTGTGATAGCGCGTACGCGGTCGATATCAACCTGATCCTTGAAGGGGTAAAAATCAGCCGCCTTGAATTTGAAATCATCTTTTCCGTAAATCATTGTGATGCTCCTTTCATTTTACAAGGGCCGCTGTATCGAGCACCTTGTCCACGAGATGACGTCCGAATGTGGGCGCAAGCATAGATGTGTCTGTTTCATAACCGCCTGTTACAAGCGATTCCGCGGTGTAGAGATAGCCTGGCAGGCATCCGTTTGTAAGCTCGTTTACAACGGTCATACCAAAGCCTGACGCCGCCTTTATGTAAAGTCCGTACTCAACGAAAGTCTCACCGGGGAATCCGATAACGCCAACTCCGCCGAGGTTGAAGACCTGGATCTCTGCGGGAGCCTCGTCATCGAGAAGTTCGATCTTGATGCCCTTCTTCTGCATAAGTACGTATCCGAGCTGATCCTCAGAGCCGAGCAGCTTAAGGTTAGCATTCTGCCAGAGATAGTATTCGTCGCGGTTTTTGGAATCGCCGTACTTGGCGTAAAGTTCTTTATATACCGCCTCATCGTGTGCGACCTGTGCTCGAAGCTCTTCTTCTGTGCCGAAGTCGCGAAGCTCAAATTCAAGAGTGCTTGTAGCTACCTTTATCGGAAGCTCTGTCGTCCATTTTGCCTTTTCTATAACTGTATGGGCCGCCTTTCCGAGTGTGCGTCCTACGCGCTCTGCCTCATCATAGCTCTCGCCTTGACGGTAATAACGGCTCGACTGGTTGCCCGAGCATCCCTGCGAGAAGCCGACAACGGCATTCTTTTCCATCTCTTGAAGCTGAAGACGAAGATATCCGGGATAGTCCGCCGTACAAACATTGCTCCACTCGTGAATAAATGTCGGATGGAGAGTGTAGTTTACAAAAATTCCGCGAACGGTGTCTGTCATATCCTTGACAGCCATAACGCTTACCAAAGAATCGTGAGGGCCGCCGGGAAGTCTGCGGTTTCCGCCGATACCCGATTCTGCGCCGCAAACTGTAACGCCTGCGGCAAAGGATGCCTCAAACGCACCTGCCTTTGCTTCGCAGATGATACCCACGATCTTTGTGATAAGCTCTTCTATGTATTCCTTCGGCTGTTCTGCGCCCGACTCGATACCTTCTATATCAAGTCTGCCCGATGCCCAGGGGCCCGAGTGGGTGTGAGAACAGCTTATCATTATATTCTCACCTTTAATACCGCATTTTTCTCCTACACGGCGGCGAACCTCTTTTACGTGCTTCTTAGAGAAGAAGAGAATGTCGAGTGTGACCATAGCCACCTCGGTCGTGCCGTCGAAAAGGTACATACACGCCGCCATAAGCGGATCGTGGAAGCCCTCGTTATATCTGGGATAGTGGGGATATCCGCCAAGCTCAAGTCCCTTGGGCGGTGTCATATCCGCACGTACCATTCCTGCTTTCAACATAATCAAAATCCTTTCTGTAATTCTCCGTCGAGCATTACATTTTCAATATTAAATTCTTTGTCAATAAAGATAAGATCTGCACATTTGCCGGATGCAATACTGCCTATCTTATCATACATTCCTATTACTCTTGCGGGATTTCTTGAAGCAACAATAAACGCCTCAGAGATACCGCATCCCGTGTGTTTCATAAAGTTTCTGCAAGCCACATCAAGCGTGAGCTTACTTCCCGAGAGATCTCCGTTTGCATCAAAGCTAAGGTCTGTTATATGCGAGAATGCCTCGGGCGAAGGTTCGGCACTAACAAAGCTGTCGGAGATGAGCACAACGCGGCCGAGTCCTTTTATTGTAAGTACAAATTCAAGAAGGTCGGGGGCAACGTGTATTCCTTTTGAGTCGCAGATAATCTCCGCATACATATCTCCGTCCATAAGGCAGGCTTCGTCGGGGCCGCAACTGCGTGTGCCCGCAGGGCAAGCGGGGCGGCCTGTTGCATTCATACAGTGGGTCTGAAGTCCGATGCCGTATTTTTTGAGTGCTTTCACTTCGGCAGGCGTTGCTTCACTGTGTCCGACACTTATCATTACATCGGGGCTGACGCTCTTTACATATTGCAAAAATGCCTCGATTCCTTCCCTCTCGGGTGCTATCGCCCACACCTTTGCAACATCCTTTGCAGCATCAACGAGCTCTTCAAAGTTTTCTTTTTTGATCTCGCCGCGCCATTTGTTCTTTTCGGGAGAAGCGCCGTATTTCGGATTCATATACGGGCCTTCCATATATATTCCCTTTATCGCTTTGCCTGCTCCGTCCTTATTCATTGCATCCTTGACTCTGTTTACAGAATCAATAAGGTCGTCTTTTGAAAGATCGTAATAAAGCGTCGCAAGGACAGTGGTCTCGCCGTGAGAGAGAAAATGCTCTGCCGCTTTTTCAGGCTCGGAATAGAACATATACTCATCTCCGCCGTGAACGTGAATGTCAACCAATCCCGGGCCAACGTAAAGCCCGTTCGCGTCAATTATTTCGACACCATCGGGAATCTTAATATCGGCAGCGGTGCCGACCGCATCGATTCTGCCGCCGTCAACAAGGATCACTGCATCCTCAAGAATAAAGTTTTCAAGCACAGCGCGCGCGTTCTTTATTGCTTTCAAAGCCTTTCCTCCTCTGCCCAGAGCTTCTTTTCTATACTTCTGAATCTCTTGTATTTTTTTCTGTAGTATTCAGCAAACTCGGACGGCTCATAGGTGTGCTTGATCTCAAGCGGCGAAATCTTTTCTCCTGCCGCCATTGCCGCGAGCATTGCCGCACCTGCGCCCGCCGCTTCGGGAGTTTTCGGTACGTGTATCTTCATTCCGGTAGCATCTGCGATTATTTCGCACCACAGCCTGCTTTTTGCCCCGCCGCCGAAAAGGATCAGCGTATGCACATTGCCGTACGCTTCCATCGCTTCAAGGATGACCCTCATCTGAAAGGCTATTCCCTCCATTACGGCAAGGGCAAAATCGCCCCTCTTTGTAGCGAGGTTTACCCCGTAAAAATTCCCGATACTGTCGGGATAATTATCCGGTGCTGTAGGACCGTTCATATACGGATGGAAGAAGAGCGAGCTTCCGCGCTCTCGTGCCGCTATCGCCTCTTCGTCGATCGTAACGTAACTTTCGTTTACAAAGAACATATCGCGCACCCATCTAAGACAAGTGCCGGCTGTTCCGATAACGCCCTCGGTCACAAACGTGCCGTCTTCAACATATCCGCACCAACCGACGCCGCGGTTTATCTCGGTCTTAGCCTCACACCAACGCTTGGTTATCGCCGCAGCCGTGCCGAGCGATATCGTCATAGTGCCGTCCGAGAGCCCTGCGCCGTAAGCCGCACATTTCTGATCCTGTGCACCGACAGCAACAACGCAATCATAAGAGAGTCCGAGTTTATCTGCGACCTCAGAAAGAACGCATCCCGCGCTCTCGCCGGCACAGGCGAGAGTGGGAAGCTTATCTTCATCTATGCCGAAGTGGGATAGTATCTCCTTGCTCCAGCAAAGATTTTTTAAATCGTACATAAGCGTTCCCGATGCCATACTGTGATCGGTCACGCATCTACCCGTGAAGCGTGCAACAAGAAATTCCATAGGCATAAGGAATTTGTATGCGCGCTCATAAACATCGGGCATATTTTCTTTTATCCACAAAAGTTTGGGTAATGTATATGCGGCGGATACAGGCTTGCCGGTAAGAAGATACATTTTCCCCTCACCAAGCTCGCGCGCGATTTGTGCGGTCTCGTCCTTTGCTCTTACATCAAGCCAAGAAAGCGCGTTTGAAAGAGGCATTATCTTTTCGTCAACGGGAACTATAGTTATTCCCTGCGAGCTTATCGATATGCCCTTTATCTTTTTTGCATCAATACCGGATTTTGCAATAGCACGCTCGGATGTGAGAAGTGTAAGCGTCCACCAAAGCTCTGCATCCTGCTCACACCAATTTTCCTTCGGCGTAATAAGCGGATACTCCTCGTAAGATGAAGCTATCTCGTCGAGATTTTCGTCAAACAGAATACTTCTGTAGCCCGTTGTACCAAGATCTATCGAAAGGTATATTGCCACGTCATTACCCCCATTTCTTCGGGATTTATTTTGCGAGTTCTCCTATGCGGATCATTTCTGCCTTTACGTTTGCGATCGCGGTCTCTGTCACGGGATTGTTATAATCCTGTGCAAAATCGCCATCGCATCCGAGCAGATTCATAGATGCCGTGAATGCAGGCATAAGATCGTTTGCAAGGAAGCAGTCTCTGAGCGCTACGATGTTATCAAGGCACTCAGCCGCAGTCGTATAGTCGCCGTCTGCCATAGCGCGGAACATTTTGCCTGTATTATACGGGGTGCAGGAGAGCATTCCGTCAAGGCAATTATCAATTCCCCACTTGTATGCTACGTCGAACATATCAAGTCCCGAGTAGACCATAATAAAGTCCTTCGGAACATTGGGATTGAGCTTGAGCTTTCTGAACATTACAGTGTCAGCCGACTTGATTCCCGCGAAATTTGGAACCGTCTCGATAAGCTCGAGAACCATATCGTATGTTATCTTCGCCTGACATACCACGGGAAGATCGTAAATAAGGATCTTGTGCTTTGTGAGAGCCGCTACACCGCGGAAGAAGTTCATCATCTGAGTTCTGTTTGTAGCAGCGTAATAGGGGGCCATAAATACAAGACCGTCGATGTCAAGATCCTCAAGGGGAGCAATTCTCTGCTTCACTCTTGCAATTGATGTATCCATTGCGCCGACAAAAAGCGGAACTCGGCCTGCTGTTGCTTCAACTGCGACCTTTGCGACCTCGGGATATACGTCATCACGGATAAAGGCTTCGATACCCATACTTCCCATACAGAGAAGTCCTACCGCTCCTGCGTCGATCTGATCGTTTATATGCTTTTTAAGGCTCTCGGCAACAAGATTTCCGTCTTTATCGAGGGGCGTGCCGAGGGCAGGTACAAATCCGGGTTTCATATCATATTCCTCCACAAACCTGAATTATCTCTTGAGCTGAAGGTCATAGCGCTCGTCGTATGCCTTCTCTTCGGGTGTGAACTTGCGAAGTGTGTTGATGACCTCTCCGTTATTCCACTTGCGGTCGCCAACCTCTTCTGTCGTTCCCATAACCGTAACGTTAAGCTGTCTTCTTCTTGCACGTACGTGGTCCCAGTCAATGAAGTATATATGTGCAAACTCGCCGCCGTCAAGAACGCCGTCCTTGATCGTCATTGTTTCGCTTCTGCCAAAGAATACAGAACGAAGATGTCCGTCTGTATTCATAGATGTGTAGTTACCGGGCTCATCAACGTATCTGCCGAACTGTGCGTGTACAGGGCCGGGATGACGGTAATCACCTTCGTTTACGTAGTCGGGAATCATCTTGCGCATAATGTCAAGAAGGTCGTGCTGAAGATACTCGAGGTCAAAGCTGTCGAGGTCGTGAGAGCACTCCTGGATCATAACAGAGCACGTCGTGTGATGGGATGCGATGCAGACTGTACCGTTCTTAACGCCCGATGCCGCAACGATCTCGATTATCTCCTTGGATACATCGTGAAAAGTGGGGATCCAACCGCGGGACTGAAGTTCCAATTCTTTCTGAAATACCTTAAATTCCATTTTTGATTCTCCTTAATATTTATGTTTTATTTTTTTACTTATTAAGCTCATTCCAAGCGCGGCGAACTGCGCTTATCATCTCATCGACCATAGCCGCACGGTCGTCTGCTTTTGCAACACCCGAGGACGAGCCCGTTGCGTCTGCGCCCGCGATGATGGTGTTGTATACGTCATCGCCGTTTGCGATTCCTGCCGCCGTGAGAACGAGAATGTTCTCGTTTACGTCCTTGACCGACTTTGTTGCCGCCTCAACATACTCTGTGCCTACGCTCACACCCGTACCGATAAGCTCGGACGGTTCAGCTACAATAATGTCGGGGTTAAGTGTCGCGATCTTGCTTGCATCGGCAAGAGAGTCTGCGCAAACGATAGTTGTAAGACCGACCTCGTCGGCGCGTTTGATCGTTTCTGCAAGCACTTCAAAGCTAAGAGGCTTCTCACAGTGGTTGAGCATAACACCTTCTGCACCCGCCGCTGTAAGCGATTCGGGAAGAATATCGGCAAGACCTCTTCCGGGGACTATAGGGTCCATATGAGGAGCGAAAACGTGGATGTTTTTTGTTGCCTCGCTGACTCTTCTTATGTCAACGACAGGGCAAGTAAAAATGATATCGACGCCGTATTTTTCGGATGCCGCGTCTGCAACCTTTGCAAGATCGAGAATATCGTCACCCCAAAGGTAAGATTTCGGACCGATCTCAAAGAAAGGCGCTTTTATTTTACAATTGGACATAGTTTTACCCTTCTTTCTTATATAAAGTTATACAAGAAAATTATATCTAAAATAATTATCAATGTCAATCAAAAAAGCCTATTTTTTGCGTTTTTGTAACTAAAGCACAAATCAGATGTTTTATAATTGTATTTTTTTGCGTATTGATTTTTCAAAAAGAAAATGATATTATCTAAATAGAAAGTTTTTGAAAGTACTTATAAAGGAGAATAACTATGATAAGCCAAAACGCACTTGAAGCGGCAAAAAACGCATACGATATTGAAGCCGCTTGCATCAACGAAATGAAAGAATACTTTGATGATGAAGCATTCTCCCGCGCGGTCGAGCTTCTGTCGAATGCCCCGAGGATCGGTGCCGCAGGATGCGGTCATTCGGGCATCATCTGTCAGCACTTTGCGCACCTTATGTGCTGCATCGAACGCCCCGCACGCTTTATCTCCCCCGCCGAAGCTGTACACGGCGCGACAGGTTTTTTGCAGGCAGGCGACGTTATGATATTCGCATCCAGAGGAGGAAGCACGAAGGAGCTCTTCCCTATTGTTGATATATGCAAATCGAAGGGCGTGTCGGTTATCACCGTGACCGAAAATCTTGAGTCCCCCCTCGCTAAAGCGGCAGATGTAGTACTCAAACAGCACGTCAACCGCGAGACAGACAAATACAATATGCAAGGCACGACAAGTACAACGGCTCTTTGTATGATATTCCACGCTCTCCAGGCTGCACTTGTTGAGGAGACAGATTATCAGAAGGAGCAGTTCGCGCTCATCCATCCGGGAGGAGCTGTAGGAGAAAGACTTAACAACAAGAGCCTTTAAATTCGGAGGTCAATATGGCTGAAAGTAAGTTAAAGATAGATATACGCAGAAATACAATACTTGAACAGCTCCGCCGAGACGGCAGAGTTTACGTCACAGAACTGAGCGACTCACTCGGCGTAACTCCCGTTACCATTAGAAACGACCTTGACGCACTCGAAACGGACGGATATCTTGTGCGTATGAACGGCGGCGCGGTGTATTCCAACCGCAACATTGAAAAGATAGACCGCACCGACACAGCCGAGATCCCCTGCGTAAAAGAAAAAGAAGCTATAGCAAAAGCTATAGCAAGTATGATACGTGACGGAGACACGATATTTATAAATTCGGGAACCACGACACAGCTCGTGGCAAGCGAGCTTCGCTCACTTGACAATCTTAACATCGTTACCAATTCCCTCTCGGTCGCTATGGCGCTCGGGAACATCGCATCGTTCCGTGTGATACTGCTCGGCGGTGAGATCAATACCAAATACGGTTTCACTTACGGCGCAGACGCACAGGAAAAACTTGCGCTCTACCACGCAGACTGGGCAATACTCTCGGTCGACGGTATCGGCGCCGAAAACGGCATCACAACTTATCACGCCGAAGAAGCAATACTTGACCGAATGATGATAAACGCCGCCGCCCGCACGATAGTTGCGGCAGACAGTACAAAGATCGGCAGAACGGGATTTCTTCGCGTTTGCGAATGCAGAGAAAACATTATGCTCGTGACCAATAAAAACGATGCAACCGAAGAGATGCAAGTCCTCACCGAATACGGCGTAAGTATAGTAGAAGCATAAAAAAGAGACCTTTTCAGGTCTCTTTTTTCATTGCATCATTTCAAATATCACCGATACGACAATACCAAGTCCTGCGGAGAGCAGTATTAACGGGATGGTCGAGAGCTTCTTTTTTGTTATTTTGCCGTAGCCGAAATAAACAGCAAGAAGGATCGCGGTAATGACAATAGAAACGTAATCCGCCTTAAAGCTCATCCCCTCAAGTGTAAGACCGATAGAGCCCAAAAGGAATATCGAACCTGTCGAGATAAGCAGTGCCACGATTATTGGCTTAACGCCCGTGACAAACGCCTTAAAATACTTGTTTTCCGTGAAATTCTTAAGCACAGAAGCGATAAGAAGGATTATTATAAAGGACGGAAGCACGACACCGAGCGTAGCAAGTATACTTCCGAGAAGTCCTCCGTTTACCGAACCCACGTAAGTCGCCATATTTATAGCGATAGGTCCCGGGGTAGATTCGCAAACGCCGATGAAGCTCTCAAACTGAGATTCGGACAACCAATTGTTGTTAAGCACGGTCTGCTCAACGAGGGGGATCATTGCATATCCGCCGCCGAAGGTAAACAGGCCTATCAAAAAGAACTCATAAAAAAGCTGCCAATAGATCATTTTGAGCTCCTCCCTTCAAGTATTCCGTAGGCAACGATACCGATGATACCGCCTATGACGATAAGGATTATCGAGCTTACGTTCACCGCAAAGATCTCAAAAAGAATAAGCGCGCAAAAAGTAAGTGCAAAAGTGAGGATGGGCAAAAGCTTTTTCTTTAACTTTTTGTACATTCCGATTCCCGCTTTGAGGATAAGAAATGCCACCGCACACTGAATGCCCACAAATGCGTACGCTACGTATTTGTTTGCCATAAACGCATCAAGGATGAGCGAGATTATGTAAATGATGATAAGCGACGGAAGTACGACACCCGTTGTTGCAAGTGCACTGCCAAGCACTCCCTTTTTCTTGTATCCAACAAAGGTCGCCATATTTATCGCAATAGGTCCCGGTGTGGATTCCGCGATAGTTATTACCTGCATAAGTTCTTCTTCGTCGATCCATTTTTTCTTTTCGACGATCTCCTCGCGGATGTTCGCTATCATAGCGTAACCGCCGCCGAAGGTAAACAGACCTATTTTAAAAAAGGTCCAAAAAAGATTAAAAAGCATATTTTTCACCTCAAATAGAGAGTATACCACAAACTGCCGGCAAATGCAAGCAAAAAACGCCCGAAGGCGTTTTTTATATAAGTATCGGAATAAGAGGCGTGTCCGCATCTTGTTAAATTGATATGTACTTTTTAAGTGCTGTTTCTATCATTTCAGCCGCTTCGTCTGCGATAGGCATATCCGAGTCAACGAGGTTATAAAGGGGAGCTCTGACACCGCCGAATTCAAGGCCTGTACGCTTTTCAAGCACCTTCTTTATCATTGCATACATATTGCCCTTACCCGAGCAGAGCTTGTAAATTATGTTGTTGATATCATACTGAAGTGCGCGTGCGGTCTCGTATTCGCCTGCACCGTAAAGATCCCAAAGCTTAAGGAAAAGTTCGGGCATTGCCGAATATGTACCGCCGATACCGCCGTCAGCACCCATAAGAAGACCCGATATAAACTGCTCATCCGGACCGTTGAATACAACGAACTCGCGGCCGCCCTTTGTGCCCTCATACTTGAACATCTGAATATCCTGTACGGGCATAGAGCTGTTTTTTACGCCGATAACGCGGGGATTTTTCAACATCTCGCAAAGAAGCGGGATCGTGAGCGCAACACCCGCAAGCTGAGGAATGTTATAGATTATAAAATCGGTATTAGGAGCAGCAGACGAGATATCGTTCCAATATTTTGCGATAGCGTGCTCGGGAAGTTTGAAATAGATAGGCGGGATAGCCGCGATAGCATCAACACCGAGACGCTCTGCGTGGGCTGCGAGCTCTATGCTCTCCTTTGTGCTGTTGCAGGCTACGTGCGCAATTATAGTAAGCTTGCCCTCTGCCGCTTTTACAACGTGCTCAAGAAGGAGCTTACGGTCGGCTACACTCTGGTAGATGCACTCTCCCGACGAGCCGCCTACGTAAACACCTTTCACGCCGACCTTAACGAGCCAACGTGTAAACTCTTCAACTCTTTCGGGAGATATATTTCCATTATCATCATAGCAAGCATAAAATGCGGGGATGACACCCTGATATTTTGTGATACTCATTTTTCATTTTCCTTTCATATATGTTTGTCCGAAAGAGCTGATGTTATCTTTCTGATATTTTCTTCGGACTCTTGCTTATTTCTTGCAACGTACTCGCGGTACAACAGATCAACAAGCACGAGTTGTGCGATCCTTGCGGGGATCGATCCCATCTGATAGGGCGCTTCCTTCGATCCGCAGCAAAGCACGACATCAGCAAGAGATGCCATCGGAGATTTTGCAAATCTTGTTATAAGAACGGTCTTGATACAATGCTTTCGAGTATATTCCAAAAGCTCTATCCCGCTCTTCGTCGCGCCCGAATACGAGAACAGCACGACTACATCTTGAGGTTTCATTATTGCCGCTCTTGAAAGTTGCATATGCGAATCGGTAACGGCAAAAAACTTCGGTGATACCATAGAAAACAGATGCTCACATTCGGAAGCAAGTAACATACTTCCGCCGACACCGCAACACATTACCCTTTCTGCTTCCTCAAGCATTTCGACAGCACGTATAAGTGCATCTTCTGAGAGCATAGCAACGCTCTCATCGACGGCATCGCGCGCTTCCTTTGCGACAAGCGCTCCGATGTCGCTCATATTCTCGGGGGTGGCGGTATCTGGGGTGCCGAGGCTTTTTGCGATCTCAATTTTGAATGTATTAAATCCCTTAAGATCAAGGCTGCGGCAAAAGCGCGTGACCGTCGCATCGGCAACGCCCGAAAGCTCGGCAAGCTCGGATATCGACATAAACTGTACCGCTTCGGCATTTTCCATAACGTACGATGCGACCTTCTGCTCGGACGCGGTAAGCGAATAATAACAGTCTCTTATGTGATCAAGAATATTGCTCATTCTCCCGTCACCTCACCGATAAGTTTATCCACCATACCGAGCATTCTCGGCAGATGGAACGGGCCCTTAAATGTCGAACCCTTTGTCGAGGGCATCGTGGGCAGGCCGTCACGGCGCAGATATCCGTACCACTCGCCGTATTCTGCATCGTAAAAATGCTTCATTGCCCAGTCATATGTCATATAGAATTTATCAAGATACTCTTCCTTGCCGGTGTCGCGGTAAAGCATCATAGACGAGATCATTATCTCGTTGTGCGGCCACCAGAGCTTCATATCGTGTTCATAAGACTCGGGAGGAAGACCTTGGGCATCAATAAAGTAAAGAAGTCCGCCGTATTCCTTGTCCCAACCTGCGTTAAATGCGTTGTTAAAGATCTTCTCGCACTTTTCTACAAGCTCTCTCTTACCCTTCTTTTTCGCATACTCAAGTATAAACCACACACCCTCAATATCGTGTCCGGGGTTGATAATGCGCCCCTCGGTAAACTCAAGCCTGGCCTCTCCGTTCGGACCCACGTTTTCAAGTAAGCATCCGAGCTCATCGTGCACGTGGTACGTAAAAATATCGTGTATGCACTCTTCTGCACGTGGATCATAGAGCGCAAGACCTTCGGGATCAACACCGGAAAGCACCGATGTCATATTGAGATATATCATAGGAAGGCCGAACCCCCTGCCCGTACGTGTTTCGGGGACGGTCTTGGGGCCGAGTCCCGTGGGGTCGGGCGCACCGTGCCAGAGATCCCAATATGTGTTGTATGCCCACTTAGCTCTTTCAAGATACTCCTTATCGCCCGTGACACCGTAATACTCGGCGCATGCCATCGAATAAAATGTCTCGGAATAGAAATATCTGCGCTGACGAAGCGGCTTTCCGTCACCTGTTACAGTGAAATACATACGTCCGCCTGCATCTCGATTTATGCAGTATTTTTCAAGAAAATCAAGACAGGACTTGCTCGCTTCGAGCCACTCGGGGCGCTCTCCGTACATCTTACAAAGCCAAGCAAAAGTCCACGCACACCTTCCCTGCATCCATACACTCTTATCGGTGGAATACACCTTTCCCTCTCTGTCAAGGCAAGTATACACTCCGCCGTTTTCACGGTCGATACCGTTCTTTATCCAAAAATCAGCGCACTCGAAAAGCTGACGTCTTATCTCTTCTCTTACTTCTAACAGTTTTGCTTTATCCATAAAAGATACTGCACCTTTCTTATTTTGTTCTTTTTTTCATTCTATCACTTTTGAAAATGATTGTCAACAGCTTAAAATAAAAAAATATTTTTCATCACGTATAAAGAAGAAGAGTGCATACTTTGCACTCTTCTATGTTAGTTATTTCTTAGGTTTTCGGATCTTGTTGAGTTGCTTGTTCATCTTGAGAAGCTCTTCCTTTGTAAAGGAGATGTTCATCATTCCCATCATACTCGAGAGACGAAGCACACTGAATCCGCCGAGCATATCCATAAGTCCGCTGCTTCCCGCATCCTTGAGGTTAACGTCAAAGCCGCCCGACTTCTTTTCGCCCTTCTCTGTATCCTTCTTGTTTGCATCCATCTTCTTTTTGAGCTTAAGTCCGAGTCCCAAGAACCAGATCTTACCGATCTTGGACGACATAATATCAGAGATCTTGTCGTTGAGCGAGAATCTTCCCTCGATCTCTGTAACATCAAACCAGTTGAGCACCGCTCCGACCTCGCGAAGCACGTAATCCATATTGCGCTCTGCGACCTTGCGTATCTTCGATTCGTCAGAAAGCTCGCCCGCCTTTGCAACGATGGTGGTTTCGCCCTCGTTCTTCACGTCAAAGTAGAAGAAGTGGTCGGGTGCAATCTTTTTACCAATGCTTTCACCGTTTACAAACAACTCAACCTCGGGCTGGTTGGAATATACGGTGATCCTTGTAACGTCCTCTGTGCGGTCGACGTATCTCTTCGAGCATATGTGTACAAAAGGCTCGTCGGAAAGCCATGCTTTGTAAGCATAGAAGGAATCCTTTTTGTACTTTCTGTCCATAGTAACAAGACCTTTGTGGTTCTGACCGTTCTCTCCGCCCTCGGCTCTGGCATCAGCACCAAAGTCAAACATATTCCAAACGTGGGTAGCCCACAGATACTTTCTCGTAAAGAGCTGCTTGATAAGCTCCTCGTGATAGTATGCCTGATATTCCTCTGTATAGTCGCCTTGCTTCGGATCGCTCGTGTGCCAGTTAAGTGCCTCACATCCGTATTCCGAGCAACCTATAGGGAGAGTGGGGTGCATAGCGTGGAACTTGTCAAACCACGGTCCGTTCATACTCGTATCGCCGCCGTACCAACCGAAATAGTGATTGTAGGAAACGACATCCGGGATAAGCAGATAGGGGTCGTCCATCTTGAACATTGACACGGCAGCAATGGTGGTAAGACGAGTTTTATCCATACTGTGTACAAGATCATTGAGTATGCGGTGATTCTCAAGCAGATCCTCATCCGCACCGCCGATACCTATTTCGTTGGAAAGTCCCCATACGACGATCGACGGGTGGTTGTAATTCTGAGCTACAAGTTCGGTCATCTGCGAGATCGTGTTCTCGCGTCCGCCGGGCATATGCTTTGAGATATAGGGGATCTCCGCCCAGATGACAAGACCCTTTTCATCACAAAGATCATAGAAATACTGATCGTGCTGATAGTGGGCAAGACGAAT
>CAYZHW010000004.1:0-29257 GCA_964478105.1 uncultured Lachnospiraceae bacterium
CAAACTTTATCGACGTACAGGACACAAAGGGCAGAATTCAGTGCTATATCAAAATAGATGATGTGGGTGCCGAGACCTTTGAGCAGTACAAAAAGTGGGATATCGGTGATATCGTAGGCATCTCGGGTACAGTGTTCAGAACACGCCGCGGCGAGATCTCGGTACACGTACACGCTATAGAGCTTCTTTCTAAGTCACTCCTTCCTCTTCCCGAGAAGTTCCACGGACTCAAGGATACCGACACACGTTTCCGTCAGAGATATGTTGACCTTATCGTAAATCCCGAGGTAAAGCGTAACTTTATCATCCGTTCGCAGTTTATCAAGTTTATGCGCAAGTACCTTGACGATATGGATTATATCGAGGTTGAGACCCCCGTACTTAACACTATCGTAGGCGGTGCTGCTGCACGTCCGTTCATTACGCACCACAATACGCTTAATTTGCCGATGTATATGCGTATTGCGACAGAGCTTCCCTTGAAGCGTCTTATCGTCGGCGGTATGGACAGAGTTTATGAGATAGGCAGAATCTTTCGAAACGAGGGTATGGACCCCAAGCACAACCCCGAGTTTACAACTATCGAGCTCTATCAGGCATATGCTGATTTCCACGATATGATGGATATTGCAGAGGGCATAATTTCGGGCGCGGCTAAAGAGATCCTCGGCACATACGAGGTCGAGTGGATGGGCGAGAAGATCGACCTTACACCCGGATGGCGCAGACTCACAATGGTCGATGCCGTCAAGGAGTACGCAGGTGTTGACTTCGGCGCGATCACAGATGACGCAGAGGCGGTTGCGGCTGCTGAGAAGATCGGCGTCGAGCTTGCCGAGACCGCGGACAAGACCTGGGGTAACGCACTTTACGCATGCTTCGACCAGAGAGTAGAGGAAAAGCTCATTCAGCCCACCTTTATTACGATGTATCCCGTAGAGGTATCTCCTCTTACAAAGGCAAGCCCCGCTGATCCCAGACTTACAGAGCGCTTTGAGCTTTTCGTCTGCCACAGTGAGCTTGCAAATGCATACTCCGAGCTTAACGACCCGATCGTTCAGCGCGAGCGCTTTATGAAGCAGCTTGAGCTTCGTGACCGCGGTGACGATGAGGCTGAAATGCTCGACGAGGACTTCCTCACAGCTATGGAATACGGTATGCCTCCCACAGGTGGTATGGGTATCGGCGTTGACCGCGTCGTAATGCTCCTCACAGGCAACGACACTATCCGCGAGGTAATCTTGTTCCCCACGATGAAACCCCTTGATTGAATAAATAGCCGCAGGCGGTGTGATCACCGCCTGCGTTTTTCATCTTTTGTCATAATTTGTACATATTATTATATATAAAATGTCTAAAACACTTGCTTTTGATTTGTGATGTATGCTATAATAGTGATAATAGGGTTATTGTACACATTTTTAGATTTGTGCGATGAGATTAGATAAAAATAAAAAAACAAAAGGTGGATCGTATTATGGCAGAGAATAAGAAAAACATTCCGTTCAGCCCCCCCGATATAAGCGAGGCGGAGATAGCCGAAGTCGCGGAAACTCTCAGATCGGGATGGATAACGACCGGACCGAGAACAAAACAGCTTGAGAGAAATATCGCAGAGTGGATAGGAGTAGAGAAGTGCGTTTGCCTTAACTCCCAGACTGCTTGCGCGGAAATGGCGCTTCACGTTATGGGCATAGGTGCGGGCGACGAGGTCATTACCTGTGCATACACTTACACTGCATCCGCATCGGTTATTGCACACGTCGGCGCAAAGATCGTGCTTATCGATACACAAAAAGATTCTCTTGAAATGGATTATGATGCGCTTGAGGCGGCGATCACCGACAAGACAAAGGCGATCATCCCTGTCGATCTTGCGGGTATTCCTTGCGATTATGATAAGATATTTGAAATAGTGGAACGCAAGAAGCATCTCTTTAAGGCAAATAACGAGATCCAGTCTGCGCTCGGCAGAGTTGCCGTTATGGCAGATACAGCTCACGCTTTCGGTGCAACTCTTGGCGGCAAGATGATCGGTTCGATCGCCGATTTTTCGAGCTTCAGCTTCCACGCGGTAAAGAATTTTACTACCGCTGAGGGCGGTGCGCTTACGTGGAGAACGATCCCCGGTATCAGCAATGAAGAGATCTACAAGAAGCTTCAGCTTCTCTCGCTTCACGGCCAGTCAAAGGACGCGCTTGCAAAGACAAAGCTCGGTGCCTGGGAATACGATATTGTCGGCACTTATTACAAGTGCAATATGACAGACGTTGCAGCTGCGATAGGTCTTAAGCAGTTTGAGCGTTATCCCGATATGCTTAAGAGAAGAAAAGAGATCATCGGGAAATACGATGCCGCTCTTAAACCCATCGGCGTTGAGACGCTTGATCATTATACAGATGAATGGGAATCCTCCGGACATTTGTATCTGACAAGAATTCCCAAGATTACAGTAGAACAGAGAAATGAGATCATCACAAAGATGGCCGAGCGCGGCGTTGCCTGCAACGTTCACTATAAGCCTCTGCCGCTCCATACCGCATACAAAAACCTCGGTTTTGATATAGCCGATTATCCCAATGCGTACGCGCATTTCGCAAATGAGATCACATTGCCGCTTCATACCTGCCTGACAGATGAGGATGTGGAGTATGTGGCAGAACAGTATGCACAAGTTTTGAAGGAGTACATATAAGTGAAGATCATAAAATGGGAACAGCTTCCGTCTGAGATGAAGACGGAGGAGGTCAGAAAATATTATGATATCTTAAGAAAAAAACGCGGCAGTCTGTTCTTTAAAAGACTGTTTGACATAGTCGTATCGGCTATTATGCTTGTTATTCTTTCTCCTGTTTTTCTGATACTTGCCGTTGCTATAAAACTTGACAGCAAGGGGCCGGTCTTTTACCGTCAGGTGAGAGTGACACAGTATAATAAAAAATTCCGTATCTTCAAGTTCCGCTCTATGGTACAGGATGCTGATAAGGGTTCTCAGGTAACAGTGAGCGGCGATTGCCGAATAACACGCGTCGGAAGATTTGTGCGAGGATGTCGCCTTGACGAACTCTGCCAGCTTATCGACGTGTTCAGAGGAACTATGACCTTTGTGGGCACACGCCCCGAAGTGCCCAAGTATACCGAGCACTATACCGACGAGATGATGGCAACTCTTCTTCTGCCCGCAGGAGTGACAAGTCTCGCGAGCATCTATTACAAGGACGAGGCGGAGTTACTTGATGCAGCAGAGGATACCGATAAGGTGTACATAGAGGACGTTCTTCCCGGCAAGATGTACTACAATCTCAAAGCTATTGAAAATTTCAGCTTTTGGGGCGATATAAAGGTTATGTTTATGACCGTCTTTGCCGTACTTGGAAAAGACTACGAGGGTGACTATGTTGCTCCCGAGAGGAAAGAAAAAGAAACTGTAAAAGAGGAGGTAGCGACAAAATGATGACCGTATCTTTGTGCGTTGTAGCGTACAATGAAGAAAGTTTTTTACCCAATCTTTTAAGGGATCTTGAAGGACAGACCTACCCTCACGAATTGACAGAGATCGTTTTGATAGACGGTATGTCTTCTGACAAAACAAAGCAGATCATGGAAGATTTTGCCCAAAAAGCGACATCTTTTTACAGTGTTCAGGTCTTGGACAATCCTAAGAGAATCCAAGCGGCAGGTTGGAACGTTGCGATCGCCAATGCGAAAAGCGATGTTATCATAAGAATTGACGCGCATACGCATATTCCTGCGGAATTTACCGCGAAAAATATGGCGTTGCAGGAAAAGGGTGAATATGTAACAGGCGGTGTCAGACCCTGCTTGATCGATAACCCCAATCCTTGGAAAGAGACCTTGCTTGAAGCTGAAAACTCTATGTTCGGCAGCAGTGTAAGCAAGGGAAGAAAAAATACCAAGAGTTGCTACGTAAAGTCAATGTTTCACGCAGCGTACAGACGAGAGGTGTTTGAGAAGGCAGGAGTATTTAATACGAATCTTTTAAGAACAGAAGATAACGAAATGCACTACCGTATCCGCGAGGCGGGGTATAAGCTCTATTGCGACCCCGATATCGTATCCTACCAGTACGCGCGAAGTGATTTCAAGAAGATGATAAAGCAAAAGTACGGGAACGGATATTGGGTTGGTTTCACACTTGGTATATGTCCCGGTTGTATCTCACTTTTTCATCTTGTACCTTTCGCCTTTGTGCTGGGAATTATTTTCACTACCGTGTTGGCGATATTTGGTTTTTGGCAGCTTGCGGCGCTTATGTGGGCGGCGTACGGCGTGTTTGTTCTCACCGGAACTGCTTGTACGATCATAAACAAAAAAGCGAATAAATATACATTTACAATGCCCGCGTTGTTTTTGATTATGCATTTAAGCTACGGAATCGGTACGATGATTGGAATAATATTCATTGCTCTCGAAAAAATTCGGGGGGGTAACTCCTTCTAACTTTATTTATATACAGGATTTTCTTGCAGTATTGCATTATAATAGATCCCTTGTAAGAGAGGGGAATTTTGTATGAGCGCCGGATATCCTGTTGTTGAAGTGAGTGTTATTGTTCCTTTATATAATGAAGAACGATATGTTTCTTCCTTTATTAGATCTTTGATCGAACAGACGTATCCCGTTGAGAAGATGGAATGGATCCTTGTCGACGGTAATTCTACTGATAGAACGGTCAAACTTATCAAAGCATATGAAGAACGATATCCTATCATTCTTTTGCATAACGAAAAGAGAAAAACTCCTTATGCGCTCAATATGGCGATAGAGCGTGCGAAGGGAAAATACATCATCCGTTTGGATGCGCACGCAAGCTTTGCTTGCGATTATATCGAAAAGTGTGTCCATTATTTGGACACCACCGACGCAGATAATGTTGGCGGCGTTGCCGAAACAGAAGCCAAGGGATTTATCGGCGGAGCTATTTCTCATATGCTTTCGTCCAAGTTCGGTGTCGGAGGCTCTGATTTTAGAGTTGGAGACGGAAATAAATACGTCGACACTGTGCCGTTCGGAGCTTTCAAACGAGAAGTCTTTGAACGCGTAGGGCTTTTTAACACAGAGCTTCTTCGCAGCGAAGATAATGATATGAATGCTCGTATCAGAGATAGCGGAGGTAAAATATGGCTTGCCGAGGACATTAGGTTTAAGTATTATTGCCGTGATACTGTTGACGGTTTACTGAAAATGGGGATGCAAAACGGAAACGCGTTGTTTAGAACATTGAAAGTGAATCACAAGGCTATGAGCATAAGACACTTTGTTCCGTTTGCTTTCCTTATGTCTTTGATCGTAATACCGATCCTTTCGGCTGCTTTTCCGGTTTTCTGGTGCTTGTTCGCTTTAGAAATCGGACTGTATACTTTACTTAATCTGTATTTTTCTTTTTTTTACAAGACCCCGAAGTTTGGGGTTGTTACATTTTGGCTGTACCCACTGTTTCATATCTGTTACGGATTGGGATCGCTGTTGGGACTTTGGGGAGTTACTTTGTATTGATATATACAGCGTGATAATAAACAACAAAACACAGGAGGTGGCGGTATGAAAAAGGCAACTATAGACGAAAGCCGCAAGATCCAGCTGGAGATCCTCAAAGAAATACATAAAATATGCGAAGAAAACGGGCTTAGATACTATCTTGCATACGGAACACTTTTGGGGGCTGTAAGGCACAAAGGATTTATTCCGTGGGATGACGACATTGATATCGTTATGCCTCGTCCAGACTATGTGAGATTTTTTGAAATTGCTCAAAGCGATATTTGTGATTTTTACTCTATAGAGAAAAATGAGGATTATATCTATTCTTTTGGTAAAGCAAGCGACAAAAATACCGTCATAGCTCCCGATGGAATACGTTGCAAGGTCGAGCTTGGGGTCAGTGTTGATATATTTCCTCTTGACGGCGCGGGAAACAGTACCGAAGAAGGCGAGCAGAGCTTTGCCGATACTGCAATACTTTATGGCTTGTGCATTGCTTCTACATGGAAAAAATACATCCCCGGAAGAAGTAAAAACAAAAAGAAAAACCTTATGCGCTTCGGTAGCTTCATTTTAAGCCGTTTTGTTAGCCGTAAGTACGTGATGAAAAAATACAATCGGATCATATCGGCAAGGGATCTTGAAAAAAACGCTTATGCCGCGGTATATTCTTCACCCTACAGAGCCAAAGAGGTTATGCCGAAGAGTATATACGGAGATCCGTCGAAGGTACTGTTTGAAGGGGAATACTTTAACGGTCCGTCAGACCCTGATGCGTATTTGACTTGTATCTACGGTGATTATATGAAATTGCCGCCGGTAGAGCAAAGAGTACCTTTGCATACTGCTAATATTTTTTATAAGTGAAAAAATAAATAACGGAGAAGTAAAAATGCTTACATTGGAAGTTTTATGCGCCACGATGCATCAAAACGATTTTTCAAAAGTAAAAGAGATGAATATCAAATCGGATGTCGTTTTTGCCAATCAATGCGATCATACGTCATATGAGGAGATGGCATTTGACGGACATACAGCAAAAATGATCTCGACACAGACGCGCGGCGTAGGAAAAAACAGAAACTTAGCTCTGATCTATGCATCCGCGGATATATGCCTTTTTGCCGATGATGATGTCACATATAATGATGATGCGGAGGACAAAATATTGTTGGAATTTGCCGCGCACCCCGATGCAGATATTATCATATTTCATTTTGAGTCTGATCATCCTACAAGAAAGCCTCCAAAGTATTCAAAAACGAAAAAATGGAGATTGCCGAACAATCCTTGGGGCGCGGTCAGAATCGCTTTTCGTTTAGAATCTGTCAAGAAAGCAAATCTTTGGTTTACCACTTTGTTTGGCGGAGGTTGTATCTTTCCCTCGGGAGAGGATAGTATATGGTTGAGGTCGGCACGCAAAGCAGGTCTTACTTTTTACGTTTCCAAGGAAACCGTAGGCAAGGTATCGTATGAAACATCCTCCTGGTTCACCGGATATGATGAAAAGTATTTTTACGGTATAGGTGCTTGTTATCAGGCGATAAACCGCAAAACTGCTGCATTAAAGAGAATTGTTCGTGTATATAAAGATCGCAGGCTTGGTTCATTGTCGGTCAAGCAAAAATCTCAATGGATCAAAAACGGCATGAATGGTTATAAAAAAATGCTTTCATATAATGAATTTATCGAATGTGAAAGGTAATGTAAAATGAGAAAGATAAAAATAGCCATAGGAAGAATATTATATGGTTTAATAGCCAAGCATTTACCGATTTCTTACAATTTTCTCGGTGGGGGAGGTAAGTGTATGAGACGTCTTTGCGGAAAACTCATTCTTTTAAAATGCGGTAAGAATGTAAATATAGAAAAAGGCGCGGTCTTTTCTTCTCATGTTTCGCTTGGAGACAATTCTGGTATTGGTATATGTGCAAGTGTCGGCGGCGAAGTTCAAATCGGCGATAACGTTATGATGGGGCCTCATTGTACTTTTTATAGCCGTAATCACGCTTTTGATCGGACAGATATACCTATGTGTCAGCAAGGCTTTCAGGAGGAGAAACCGATCATTATTGGTAACGATGTTTGGATCGGCGGTCACGTGATCATTCTACCGGGGGTGCATGTCGGAAACGGAGCAATAATTGGCGCCGGTGCGGTTGTTACAAAGGATGTCCCCGATTGTGCCATAGTTGGAGGAAACCCTGCAAAAGTTATAAAATATAGAAATCAAGTATCACAAGATTAAGGGGATTAAGTGAAAAAAATAATTTTTGTTATAAATAATCTTGAAACTGGCGGTGTTCAAAAGAGTCTTTTGAATCTGCTTTTAGAGATACATAATAAATACGAAATAACACTTCTGACCTTTTTCGGTAACGAAGATTTTGAAAAGAGCCTTCCCGAGAACATAAAGGTCTTAAAGACGAAATCGTCCTTCCGTCAGCTTGGTATGTCGGTAAAGCATACTAAGGGAAAGCCTTTTATGTATTTGGCAAGAGCATTTTGGGTAATGCTTGCAAGATTCTTTGGACGTTCGCTTGTCGTTAAACTTATGCTCCCGTTTCAAAAGCAGATCAAGGGATACGATTGTGCGATCTCGTTTTTGCACGAAGGTAACCCTAAGATCGTATACGGCGGTTGTAACGATTTTGTATTGAAAAAAATTGAGGCAAAGCAAAAGATAGGATGGATCCACTGCGATTTCGGACTTTGCGGCGCCGATGTTCAAAAAAGCCGAAGAATATATGAGGGTTTTGACAATATCATTGCGTGCTCCGAAGGCGCGCGCAGAGCATTTTTGAAATGCTACCCCGAATTTGCCGACAAGACGGTAAGCGTACGTAATTGTAACGATTACGAAACAATAAGAGAGCTCGCGGGGGACGGCATCGAATACGATGCGGAGTATGTTAATATAGTGACCGTTGCGCGTTTGTCTTCCGAAAAAGGCATTGAACGCGCGCTTGAGGCGGTGCACGAATGTATCACTAAGGGTTATAAGATCAAATATCATATAGTCGGCTCCGGTGACAGAGAAAATCTTTTGAAAAACAAGTGTACTGAGCTCGGGCTTGACGATGCGGTGGTCTTTTACGGCAACAAGCCAAACCCGTATCCGTATATGAAAAATGCAGATCTGTTTTTGCTTACTTCATATCATGAGGCGGCGCCGATGGTTTTTGACGAAGCGGCTTGCCTTTGCGTGCCTGTGCTTGCCACCGAAACCACCTCAACGTATGAGATGCTCGAAGAATGCGGGTACGGTATCGTTTGCAAAAACGATCAAGAAGATATAACCGCCGCACTGTTGGAAGTCGTCTCTTCTCGTGAAAAGATCGACGAGATTAAAAACAGGCTTGCGGGGGCATCATTTGATAACCGTGAGCCGATCGAAAAATTGATCGGCGTTATAAGATAGGAAATTTTTATGACAAAGAAACAAGATGTAATAACACTTTTGTCGGCATTCGTATGTGTGCTCTTTTTGACCTTTGCGCAGATGTCGGGAACAAGACTCTTAATAATGGCGGCGCTGGTTCTGTATTTGGCGATCCTTGTGGTTGCAAGAGAAGCATACGTTATACCGCTTATGTTGTTTTTTCTTCCTTGGTCTACAATAATGAAATTATCCCCCGATTCTATCTCTTTCTGTTCGATAGGATTGCTTTTGGTGTTTGTTTTAAATTGTCTGTTTAGGGGCAATCGCAAGTTTTTATCTTCTACGGTCATATCGGTCGCAGGAATACTTGCTGTTACGCTCATTTCGATTTTATTGAATAATTACGGTATCTCTGCAAGCTATATTATGTTTATTGCTATGCTTGTGGCATATCCGCTGTTTGTTTATTGGATGAAGGATAGCGTTGATTTTGAAACTTGTATACTCTATTATTCTCTTGGAATAATATCTGCTACAGTTATTGCTTTCATATTTGCCGACAATTCAAATCTGCTTGCATATATACAGCAGTTTGAGGATGTCGGAAATGTCGTTCGTCATTGCGGTTTCTATTCCGACCCCAACTTCTATGCGGCACAGGTAATGGGAGCGATCGGCGGAGAGCTTCTTATTATCAACAAAAAAAGAAAAAATAGTTTTTGGAATATTGTAATAACTATCGCGCTGGTAATTTGCGGTGCAACGTCTATTTCAAAAAGCTATCTGCTTTGCTTAGCGATCCTTGTTACTGTATGGCTTTATTGCCAGATGAAGAAGGGTGCAGGCAAGATTGTCAAGGTGCTTCTTGTGGTTACTCTTGTCATTATCGTTGTGTTGGCGAGCGGAGCTTTTTCGGAGATAATCGATCAATATCTGTTTCGTTTCGGGAAAGCGGACGATGCCTCATCGCTCACGACCGGAAGGTCGGATCTTTGGATGGAATACTTCAATTTCTTTGTAAATAATCCCTTGGATCTGTTTATTGGTCAAGGATATACCAGTATCTTTAAAGAAGGTGTGCATAAGGCAAGCCACAATACTATCATTCAGTGCGTATACCAATTTGGTGTTCTCGGCTGTGTATTCCTTGTCTCGGGGTTCGGTACTTTTGTCGTTTCTGCGGGAGTAAAGAAGATAAAGCCGTCATATGTGGTATTGCTCCTTGTTGCTTGTTTCTCGATGTGGATGGGACTTGACCTGTTATTCTTTGACGATTTGTTCCTTACCATTGTAGTATTTGTTATGGGAATGAGATATGCTTCCCGGGCAGAAAATAAAAATATATTTGATTAAAGGAGAAAAATGATGGCTGATTTAAGTATAATTGTTCCAATATATAACGGAGAGAAGTATTTAAAAAAATGTATTGATAGCGTACTTGCCCAAACGTATACAGATTTTGAGCTTATATTAGTTGACGACGGCAGCACCGACGGTTCACTCGATATTTGCCGCGAATATGAGCAAAAAGATGACCGTGTAGTCGTCTTTCACAAAGAAAATGCCGGCCTTGTTGCCGCAAGAAAAAGCGGGTTGTCGTTAGCCAAAGGCAAATACATAGGCTTTGTTGACTGCGATGATTACATAGATGATGATATGTATTCCAACCTAATGGAAGTCGCAGAGAATGATGGTTCAGATATTGTTGCGGGCGGTATGCTTGTGGATTTCGGTGACCGTAAATATCCTAAATATCATTCGGTTTCGGCGGGGTATTATGACAAAGCAAGAATTGTAAGCGAGATATTCCCGATAATGCTGGTCAGAACCGGTTTCGGCGGTTTGGGAATAATTCCTGCGGTGTGGCTTAAAGTTTTCAAAGCCGAAGTGTTGAAAAACGCATTGCCAAATGTTTCCGATTCAATAGCCATCGGTGAGGATGTTGCCATAACAGCATACAGTATGGCGAATGCCGAGTCGCTTTCGATAGTTCAATCTGCTTCATATCACTATGTGCAGGTTGATGGGTCTATGGTTAGATCGTTTAACCCCAAACGTCTTGAAACAATACGCAATCTATATGGTTGCCTCACTGCCGTAAAAAACGAAGACTATAAAAGGCAGGTACCAACTTATATTTCCTGGTTGATCTTTGGAGCTATTGCAGAGTGTATACAAAGAAGCGGTTACGAAAAAAAGGAGATGAAAGACTATATACGCAAAATATTGGAAAACAGTATTTCAAAAAAATGCTTGAAAGAAGCGGATATGTCAAAGCTTTCGTTCAAGGACAAAACAAAGATATTTTTGATGAAGAATAAAATGATCGGCGTATTGGTTTATTTGATAAGGGGTTAAAGTATGGTGAGAATAAACATAGTACAGGCGCAAAAGATTGAGACCGAAATGTTGAAAGAAACGGTTGAAATTCTTGACCGTAACGAAATTGTATTTTATATGGCTTACGGTAGTGCTTTGGGTACAGTGCGTCATAACGGACCTATTCCGTGGGATGCTGATACAGATATTTTGGTACCTATGAATCTTCTTGACAAGGCAAAAAAATGTCTTGAACGAGAACTTACGGATAAATTCCGTATTCACGAGCTCGCTAACGATAAGTCATATAAGCTTGTTTTCCCAAGAGTTGCATTGCCGAATAGCTCATCTGATTATATACATGTCGATATTTTTCCTCTCATAGGGCTTCCTGATGAGAACGAGAAACAAGTTGATATAGTTAAGGAGCTGGACAAAAGACTGGATGTTTTTATGCGATATAAGCATATGCGTCAAAATATAGTTCATCCCACTCCGATAAAATTGTTCATTGGTAGATGTATTGAGCTATTTTGTCCGCCTGTTTCTAAAAAAATACTTTTAAAGCAGTTTTATAAAATATTGAATAAATATCCTTATGAATCTGCGACATATGTTTCAAGCGCTGGAGCTTGCTACGGCATAAAGAATATTATGAAAAAAGATATGTACGGTACACCCGAATATATGGAATACTGCGGATTTAAAGTTCCTGTACCGGAAAAATGGGATGACTATCTTAAGAATTATTACAAAGATTATATGAAGTGTCCCCCTGAGGCGGAGCGCAATAAAGGTTTTGCGCTGACCTTTGATATCGCAGATTCCGACTATGAAAAGATCAAGGAAGTAATTGAAGGATGAATCGCAGTAAAAAAGCCGTACTTAATGTAATGTCACAATTTATATTGCAAGGCGTTGTAGCAATATGCGGGTTTATTGTTCCCAAACTTATACTTGAAGGATTTGGATCGAATATTAATGGTTTGGTTGTTTCCATTTCGCAATTTTTAGGTGTTATGACATTATTGGAGAACGGTTTTGGAAGTGTTGCGAAGACTGCATTTTATAAGCCGTTAGCTTCGGGAGACAGACAAGCCATATCGGGCGTTTATAATGCAACCGAATCATTTTTCAGGAAGATTGCTTTAATATTTGCTGCATATTGTGTTGTACTTGCAGTGGTTTTTCCGTTTATAAATGACACCGGATTTGACTTTTGGTTTACTGCGACGCTTGTGTTGATACTTGGGATATCTTCGTTTGCCCAGTATTATTTTGGAATGTCGTATGGACTTGCCTTGAATGCAGATCAGTTGAGTTTTATAAGCTCATTTTTACAGATCGGTGTTGTTATACTTAATGCTGTTTTTACAGTTGTTTTGCTGAATCTCGGTTTCGGCATACATATAGTGAAGTTGGCAAGTGCGTCGATTTATGTTTTGAAACCTATAGCTATTAATTTATGCGGGCGGCACAGATACCGTGTCGATAGGAAGGTACCGAAAGACGACAAAAGCCTTTCTCAGAAATGGGACAACTTGGCACAGGGAATCGCGTCTTACGTACATACAAAAACCGCATACATTTTGCTGACAGTCTTCTTGACTTTCCGCGAGGTATCGGTGTATTCGGTGTATTCGCTTGTAACCACAAGCCTTACCTCGATCATTACAAGTATCTCAACAGGATTTGTTGCCGGACTTGGAAATATGTACGCGAAAAACGAAAAAGAGAATTTTCATAAGGTATTCAGCCTCTATGAATTTGTAAATAACGTAATGGCATTTTCGTTTTTCACGATCGCAACCATTACAATTATGCAGTTTGTAGGTATATATACGGCCAATCTTACCGATGCCGACTATAACCGTCCGCTTTTCGGTATTATTTTGATATTGGGTGAGCTTATATATTGTTTGCGCTTGCCGTATCATTATATGATAGCGAATGCGGGACATTTTAAACAGACAAAAAAAGGTGCATATCTCGAGGCGATCATCAATATTGTTTTGTCCTTGTGTTTGCTTCCTTTCTTTGGTATCGTAGGACTTGCAATAGGTACTGCGGTAGCTATGACGGTGAGAACGTTGGATCTTATCATATACTGTTCCAAAAACATTACTAAGCTTAGCCCGTTTTTGGCGTTCAAGCGAATAGGTATAAACTTTATTGGCGCACTCCTTTCGGTCTTTGTTTGCTCCTTTTTGAATTATACTGCAACAAGTTTTATTACGTGGGTGCTCTTTGCCGCAGTTGTGGCGGTAATTACATTTGTAATTAGTCTTGCGGTCAACGCGGTCTTCTACAAAAACGATATAAATACTTTGTTCCGAAAGCTTAAAAACGTAATAAGATAAATTAAGTAGCTGCAAAAGAGGTTTGCTATGAGAGATGATATGAATATAATATTGTTTGCCCTGCTACGCTCTGCGGTAGGCGGCAAAGCTCTTTTGGAGACCGAAAAAAGTCTGTACACGCAGGATATGCCGAAAAGGCTTACGGCTGTCTCAAATAAGCACGATATGACTCATTTGCTGGCTTGGGGATTGCAAAAGAATCAGCTTTTGACAGAAAAAGACGGTATAATGAGTAATGCAATAATGAAGGCTGTTTACAGATACGAGCAGTTGAATTATGAATTGGAACAGCTTTGCGGCAACTTGGAATCGGCAGAGATCGATTTTATGCCGCTCAAGGGATCGGTCATTCGCAAGTATTATCCCGAGGCGTGGATGCGCACAAGTTGTGATATCGATATTCTTGTGCACGAAAAGGATTTGGACAGAGCGGTCGAGTATCTCGTGGGCAACTGCGGATACACATATGAGGGGAAGGGAGCGCACGATGTTTCTCTTCGCTTGAACGAAATGATACATTTAGAGCTTCACTACACCTTGATCGGTGAAGGCTGGGCAGGTTCATCCTGCGAGATCTTGAGTGATATTTGGGATGTCTCAGTACTAAAAACGGGAAAAGCATATTGGTACGAGATGACAGACGAAATGTTTTATTTCTATCACATTGCTCATATGGCAAAACACTTTGAGCAGGGAGGATGCGGTATCAAGCCGTTTGTTGATCTTTGGATCTTGGACGGAATTGAGGGTGCGGATATGTCCGCACGTGATGAACTGCTCAAGAAAGGCGGTCTGTTGAAATTTGCCTTTGCGGCACGCAGATTGTGCAAAATGTGGTTTGGTGAAGGTGAGGTCGATCCGATCTCTTTGCAGATGGAGGATTATATCCTGCGCGGCGGTGTTTACGGAAACAGTGAAAACCGTATTGCCGTTTTGCAGCAAAAAGAGGGCGGACGTTTGAAATATGCTCTGTCGAAGATATTTATACCTTATGATACCATAAAGTTTCATTATCCAATTTTGCAGAAGCACCGTTGGCTGACGCCCTTTATGGAAGTGCGAAGATGGTGCAAGTTGATCTTTTGCGGGCATTTGAAGCGCTCTGTAAAAGAGTTGCAATACAATCAAAACATATCGGCGGACAAGGCCGCCAAGACAAGGGAATTTTTATCAAATATAGGTCTGTGAACAAAATAAAACGGAATGTAAAACTAAGTTTTACATTCCGTTTTTGGGGTTTATTTCACTATAAATCCGGCGGGAAGCTTCCAAGAGGAATTTGAGTAATAGAAGGTGACGCTTGTCATCAGATACTCTCCGTCGTAATACATACACGACGAGCTTCCGCCGTCAAGATTTGCGGCATTGACCGCGCCGTATTCACGCATAACTTCAATAAGGTCCGATGCCGAGGCACCGAGGTGTCCCGATTTTCCTCTGCCGTCTGTGACGAAGAGCAGTATTGCTCCGTCAGCGCGCTGACCGATAGCGGTGCGGGGATTAAGCCCGCTTCCCATACCGTTCATCTCGCGTTCCTCTCCGTTGATGATAAGCTGAACGAAGTGGTTGTTTGCATCCGATGCTTCATCCTGGAAAGTAACAGCATCTCGGATCTTTTTTTCTTTGATAAGCGATTCGACCTGTGCGGCGCTCATTCCTTCGATATCGAGCACCTGCAGGATGTTGTTTTCGGTAAGACCTACAAGTACAAGTCCGGGGAACTGCCACGGTTTGTTGTACTGTATCTCTCCGTTCGAGACGATGACCCCATACGGCTCACCGCCCGAGTTGTTATAAGAGTTGTACAGACCGCCGTTTATTCCCGCGATCGCGCCGTTATCCTTGACGAGTGTATCGAGTGTAACACCGACCGATTTCCACGGGTAAATGGTAGCAAGGCTTACTCTTGAGGGGTCTTTTACGATCATCATAGTTCCGTAATAAGTTGCGCCCGATACTTCGTGTATCTCTATGGGGGACGATACATCACTGCCGACCGTGGCATCCTCTTTCTTGTCTGCCATAGGGTCTATATCAAGAATACCTCTTTCGCCTGTCGGATCAAGGGTGATAAGTCCTTCGTCCACGTCAGCGTCCATATCCTTCATCTTGTTACTGTCGACGATGTTCTGTATCTCATCTGAGGAGAGATACAGAGATGGTATGAATTTGAATTGTCCTGTTTCAAGGAATGTGGGAACGGTGATGTAAAGGATCTCGGAAATATATCCGTTTGCTTTTTCCTCTTTTGTCGCTCGGTTTGCACACATCATTCCGAGAGCAAAATAAAGAAGCAGGACAAGCGCAAGGATGAATGTGAGAATGAAGGCCGATATCTTGAGTACGATCGTTCCTATTTTGTTTGTGTTTTTTGACGGCTTTCTTCGAGGTTTGTCTTCAAACACGAACAAAGGCTCGTTATTATTCTGCATTATCAATAACCTCCTTCATTCCGACTAATTTCCACTTGCCGCTCGAATCTTTTGCAAAGTAGCAACGCTCGTTCATTTCGTCATCAAGTCCCTTGCCCGCGACGATCATATGCTTGACAAAACGTATATCCACAGAGAAGCAGTCGTCGGTAAGCCATACGAAATTCGTGACCTCCTCGTCCGAAAAAGCGGGGTCTTTGAGGGTGTGGATGCTCGTAAAGGTCCTGTCTATGCTGTAGTTGTATTTGTATGCAATGTTGTATTGATAGGAATCCTTGATAAGGTGCTTTGACAGTGAATTGAAATCGAGGTCGCAGGACATAAAGAGGCTCCAATCCTCAAGGATGCGCAGAACATTGACTTCCTCGGCGATGTTTTGCGGAACTTTTATTTCGGGCTCGGGTGCAGAGATGCCCGTAAGATCTTGCACTGTCTTGCCGCTCTCAAGCGGAACGGCCTCGCCGTCTCTGTCGGTGACCTTCACTTCGGCTCCGTCCTTCAATACGACGATGTTATATACCGGAAGGCGGGGGAGATCGGGAACAAGATCGGCAAAATTCTTATATTCGGGGTTGGCGGATATCTCCATAACTCTGTCGGGAACTTCTTTCCCGTCGACTGTGACGGTGCATCCGTCGCTGGTCATAAGCGTATAGCAGGTCAGCGGAACGGACGATGTGCCGTTATATTCGACCGTGTTGCCGAAAAGATCGCTTATCTCTACCTTTGCTTTTGCGGCAAGTCTTATGCGGTAGCAGAGTCTGCCGTCTTCGGCGCTCTCTCCCTCAAGCTCGTTTTTGTCAACTATAACTTTAAGTGTGTCGGGAAGGGTGAGAGTATAGAAGGTCGAATCGTATTCTATCTCACCCGTTTCTTCTTCGGGAATGCGTCCGAATGAGGAGTTGCCCTTGTTATCGGTGATCTTTACATCGGGTTTGGTATAGATGTCAGAGAAGGTGAATACGGTTTTTCCCGATTCGGTCTTCTCTGCATCTTTTTCTGTAAGCGATATTCCGTTTACTGTTATCGAAATATCCGTGCCGAGCGCAACGTCGTCGGGGAGAGTGAGCGTGTATGTGTGAACAACAGGCACATATGAAACAAGTTCATATTTCTGTATACCGATGATCGCCAGTTTGGTTACGGGGGCGCCTATCTTGCGAAGCGTGATCTCTGCGATCGTAATGCCATCGGATACTACTCCGTAGGAACATTCTGTATCGTTGATCCAATTCGCAGAGGTGAACTCTGTGACTTCTCCGAGAAGCTTGATAAAATCTGCTTTTGGATCCTTTGAAGCTTCAAACTCTCCGCCTGACATAGAAGGAACGCCCTCTTTTTCCCAAAGAGAACCGTCCTCGGCTTCTTGACGCAGAAGCGTGAGCGCATTCTCAAGATGACGCTTCGGATGCTCGTTTTCGTATTCGTTCAAAACCGAGTTTACATATATGAGCGCAAGGGCAACGAGCAGTGCCAAGATCCCCGCGTATATCGGAAACGCAAGTTTGAAGGTAATCTTTTTTTGCATTTATATCAACCTCCCCAAAGATAGTGTTTACCAAAATAGTGTAATAAATAATATATCATAATTTTATCGTCATTTCAATAATTTTCTCGCATATGAAAGCGTTTGCTTTAGCGCAGAGCCTTTTTCTATACCCGCGAGGCGGAGCTTGTGAGCGTACGCAAGGATCTCGGAAAAATGCTCTGAAGGAGCGATGCCTGCCTCTATCAGGTCTTTTCCCATAACGTACGGTCGTGACATATATTCGTTGTATATCTCGAGCCGCTCGAACAGGTATGGCGCTGTATCGACAAAGGGATCGGGAGAAGTTTTACCTCTTGCGTCTGACAGAGCCAGCAGAATTAGGTCGTACGGCTCGATAGCATCGTCAAAGAGCTTGTTCGTGGACTTTACCGACGATGCGTGCACCGCCATAGTGTTGGGCTTCATATGAAGCTCAGTGAGATTTAGGACATAGGACATTATGCTGCGGTCTGCACAAAGACGTGAGATGAAAGTTCTGATGTAAGACAGTCCCTTTACTTCGTGTCCGTATGCGTGGACAGTGCCATCAGCTACGGTCGTTGCGGCAAATTTTCCTATATCGTGCACAAGGGCAGCAAGCATAAAGGGAAGCGGTCTTTTCGCATCCTCTCTTCTTTTTGCCGCTTCGTCGAGTACCATCATCGTGTGCACCCACACATCCCCCTCGGTGTGATATTTGGTGTTCTGGGGCACACCGATAAGCCTCTCAAGTTCCGGAAACCATACAGAAAGCTGTTCTGCTTTTCGAAGGATCTCAAAAAACAGCGACGGCCGTTCTGCTTTGCGCAAAGCCTTTTCCGTTTCGCCGAATACGCGCTCGCGGGGGAGCGTGTCGAGCGGCATCTTGCGGCAAAGCTCGAGCGTTTCGGGAGCAATGTCAAAGTCAAATCTGGCGGCAAACTGTGCCGCGCGGAGCACACGAAGCGGATCCTCGGCAAAGGAGTCGTCCGAGACGTGGCGAAGCACCTTTTTTTCAAGGTCATCTCTGGCGCCGAAATGATCGACTATCTCACCTGTGAGTACGTTCTGCATAAGCGCGTTGACGGTGAAATCGCGTCTCTTGGCGGCATTCCTTGTGCCTATAAACGGGTCGACCTCGATCTTAAAATCCTTGTGGCCTCTGCCTGTCGCGCTCTCGCGCCTGGGCATCGCGATATCAAGCTGAGTACCCGAAAGAGAGTAGACACCAAAGCTCTTTCCGAACTCAAGCCGCTCGCCGATACCGTCGAGTATATCCTCAAGCGTGTCGGGTGTGATACCGTGTACCTCGATGTCAACATCCTTTGAATCTATGCCAAGGAGAGAATCTCGAACGCATCCGCCGACAAAATAGGCGCACCCGCCTTCTAAGGCGACGGTTTGGGCTATTTTTTTTGCAATTTCGTATTCCTTTTGCGGTATCACGTGCTCACCTCCGATCAACAAATATATTCTACCACATAAAACAATTATTGTAAACAATAGCAGTATGTGAAAATATGTTAATTTTTTGCGCTTGCTTTGCAAAAGAAAAGTAACATTTTCGTTATTGAAGAGGGTAAAAAAATATGATAAAATTATAAGAGAAATAATAGCCAAATCGCTTGACTTTGAAAATATAATAATATACAATACAAATAAAGTTGTGAAGAAAGGAATTTGATATGGATAAGCTTCCCGAACAGAAAATAAAGCTGGAAGGCAAGGTGTACAAATGGTTCGATAACTATTGGTATCATTATAAATGGCCGACGATAATAGTTGCATTCTTTACGATAGCTTTTCTTATTATGGGATTGCAGATGTGCTCAAAGGAAGAGACAGACATTTACGTCATATATGCAGGTCCGTACGTTTTTGAAGAAAACGCGGCAAACGATATGGCGTCAGAGATAAGCAAGGTGATCGGTGAGGATTATAACAAGGATGGAAAAAAGACGAGCGAAATGGTCGATCTTTACATACTGTCTGAGGCGCAGATAAAGGCTGAAAAAGAGGCGGCTGACGCCGAAGAAGAGGTCTACTATTATAACGCACAGTTCTTTGCCGAGGAACAAAAGAAATTCGATCAGCTTATATTCGCGGGCGAGTATTCGATCTGTATGCTCGACCCCCATCTGTATGAATACGTCAAGGAAAGCGGCGGATTCCGTCCTCTCTCGGAAGTATTTGATGAAGTGCCTGCAAGCGCTATTGACGAGTATGGTATCAAGCTCTCGGAGACCGAGTTTGGTAAATTCTTTACGAATATATCGTCTCTCCCCGAGGATACGGTGCTGTGCCTTCGCCGCGAGTCAACGATGTCGTTCTTGAACCGCGACAGAGCAGAGGAGCAGTATGCGCGCTATGTGGATACATTTAAAAATATAGTGAATTTTGTAATTCCCGAATGATCGGAATAAGAATAAAAGGAGAATTTTAACAATGGAACAGTACAAAGGGTACAGAAAGATCCACGAAATAGGAGTTGGTGAAAACAACCCGAGAAACAGCGAGGGGGACTTCATTCGCCTCAAAGACGGACGCATTATGTTCGTCTACAGCCGCTACACAGGCAAGACTTGGGATGACGGCGCAGCGTGCGACCTCGCGGCGATATATTCGTCCGATAACGGCGAGACTTGGACGAGCGAGCCTCGCATCCTGATCCGTGCGGCGGAGTATGGAGAAAAGAACATTATGTCGGTCACGCTTATGAGAATGCAGAACGGCGAGCTGGGTATGTTCTACATACTCAAAAGAAATGTTGAAGGGAATTCTATCTGCTACCTCGCGCGATCGAATGATGAGGGCGAGACATTCTATTCGAGAGAACCGATCATCGGTGAAAAACGCTACGGGTATCCCGTGCTCAATAACTGCCGTGTACTCAGATGCCAAAGCGGAAGAATTATTGTTCCCGTGGCATATCATATGCTTCTCAAGGTTGACGAGACAATGGCGCTTCCCGACGGTGCGACCGATTGGGGCGGAACAGAGTATGAGAGCGATCCCGTAAGCCGCATCTACTGCTACTATTCGGACGACGACGGCAAGACCTGGAAAGAGTCCGAGAACTCGCTCGGTATCAATATAAACGGACTTCGCAGAGGACGCCACACTCTTCAGGAACCCGGCGTTATCGAGATAAAGCCCGGCGTTATCTATCTATATATGCGCTCGTACAGCGGATTCCAGTACGAGAGTTTCTCGGTTGACAATGGTGTGACGTGGACAGAGGTGCAGATGTCGCAGTTCACTTCTCCCCCCTCGCCTATGAAGATCGTAAAGAATCCGAACAAGGAAGAGTATTACTCTGTATACAATCCCGTTCCGATATACAACGGACGCTTTGCGGGCAAGGCTAAGGCGGATTACGGCTGGGGAAGAACACCCCTTGTTATCGCAAAGAGCTCCGATGGTATCAGATACGGTACGCCCGAGATAATCGAGCACGACGAGACAGAGGAACACGGATACTGCTATCCCGCACTCTTCTTCTGCGATGATGATACTATGCTCATCTCGTACTGCAGCGGCGGCAAGGAAGAGGGCGCTTGTCTTTGCAAGACGACGATCGGAAAGATAACTGTTTAAAAAACATAAAAACGGCGCCGCTGGCGCCGTTTTGCAATTATAGGAGCTGTAATGGAAAGAATACTTATCGTTTTGTTTATTATTTTGATCCTTTTGATATTGGCAGTACTCGGCGCGAGCATATACTTCTTTTTCTTTGCACTCGTTCGCAGAAAAAAGATAATGGATATTACCAATTCCCGTTCATGGCAAAAGTATGCCGACCTTATCAGAGAGGGAAGAGCTTGGATAGAAAACAAGGAGCACGACAAGGTCGAGATAGAGAGCTTTGACGGACTTAAGTTGAGAGGGCGTTTTTTGCCGAACGGGGATTCAAAGAAGACGATACTTCTTATGCACGGATACCGTTCGTGCGGTAAAAACGATTTTGGATGCGTGGCGGAGTATTACTATAGTCTCGGATTCAATCTGCTTATCGTCGATCAGCGCGCGCACGGCGAGAGCGAGGGCAGATACATCACCTTCGGCGTGCGCGAAAGATACGATTGTACCGGCTGGGTAAAATATCTTAATTCGCGCATAGGTGAGGACAGCGATATCTTCCTTGACGGGATCTCTATGGGTGCGGCTACCGTACTTATGGCAAGCGGACTTGATCTGCCCGAAAATGTCAGGGGAATTATCGCGGACTGCGGATTTACCTCGCCATATGATATTTTTTGCCACGTGCTAAAACGTGACTATCATCTTCCGCCTTTTCCGCTTATTTACACGACCGACCTGCTTTCGCGCATCTTTGCGGGATTTTCGTTTAAGGAATATTCCACGGTCGAGGCAATGAAAAAGAATAAACTTCCCGTAATATTTGTGCACGGAGAAGACGACACATTCGTACCCGCTCGTATGTCAATACAAACGCACGACGCGTGTACAGCAGAGAAGGAGATATCCATAGTCTCGGGGGCAAGACACGGTATGAGCTATCTTGTCGATACAGAGAACTGTCAGAAAAAAATAAAGGCGTTTTTTGAAAGATATTCGACTAAATAAAAAATGGCTGGACTGAGCAGTCCGGCCATTTTTACAAGAAATGCAATGTTTTCTTTGCAAAAAATGCAATGTTTTGGGCGGATTTTTGGGTTTTTATTGCATTATTTGGATCGCTATAATATAATGAAATTACAAAATCAAAAGATCGGAGAAGAACAATGTTGGTAAAAGATATAACAGCAGATAAGCTTAGAGTAAAGCAGTTTTCGACAAGGGATGAGATGGGCGCGGCGGCGGCAGGCGATGCCGAGCCGATAATCTGCGATATCATCGAGAAAAAAGGCGAGATAAACATTATCTTTGCTGCAGCTCCTTCGCAGAACGAGACGCTTTATCACATCCTGCAGAGCGAAAAGATAGACTGGACGCGTGTAAATGCGCTCCATATGGATGAATATATCGGACTTGAGAAGGGCGACCCCAGAACGTTCGGTTCCTACCTTTACGAGCACGTATTTGCTCACAAGCCTTTTAAGAGCGTAAATTATGTGCGCGGATACGCTGACGATATCGACACGGAATGTGCAAGATATACCGACCTGCTTCGTAAAATGCCTCCCGATGTGGTATTTTTGGGTATCGGAGAGAACGGACATATCGCATTTAACGATCCTTGGGTGGCAAAATTTGACGATCCCGTTGCGATAAAGGAGGTTGAGCTTGACCGTGCGTGCAGAGTACAGCAGGTCAACGACGGTTGTTTCCCGACACTTGACGATGTGCCCACACACGCTCTTTCGCTTACCATCCCCACACTTATGTCGGCAAAGCACCTGTTTTGCACGGTACCTGCTCCGACGAAAGCAGAGGCGCTGAAAAACACAGTCTACGCAGACATCACCGAGGATTGTCCCGCAAGTATAATGCGTACGCACGACTCGGTAACTCTTTACTGTGATCTTGACAGCGGAAAGTATTTGAAATAAAACGATCTTAGGAGGCTTAAATGGTAACACGCATAAAAAATGCAAGAGCCTTTTTAAATGGAAAAATTGAAAATACGGACATCTATTTTGAGGACAGGGCGATATGCGAAAAAAAAGCATATGAGTGTGAGATAGACGCGTGCGGCAACTATGTCAGCGCGGGATTTGTGGATCTGCATTGCCACGGCGGCGCTGGTTCGGATTTTTGTGACGGTACGGCAGACGCCATCAAAAACGCGGCGAAAGTGCATCTTCTTCACGGCACGACAACTCTGTTTCCCACCCTTACCTCGGTGAGCTTTGACGCAATGGAAAGAGCGATCTCTGCGATAGAAGAAGCCAGGGGAAGCGTATCAAATCTCGGCGGTATACATCTCGAGGGACCTTATTTTTCACCTGCGCAGACCGGTGCGCAAAACGGCGGTGCACTGCGCTCCCCTGTCCCCGGCGAATTCGATCCTATTCTGAAAAAATATAATATCGCCCGTTGGGATTACGCTCCCGAGCTTGACGGTGATTTTGTTTTTGCCGATGCGTTGAAAGCAAACGGGGTTATAGCGGCGGCGGCACACACCGATGCGAGTTGTGCAGAGATCGAGCGTGCGGCAGAGCGCGGATGCAGAATTATAACGCATCTTTATTCCTGCACATCTACGATAAAACGCGAAAATGGGTTCAGGATCGCGGGCGTGGTTGAGGCGGCATATCTTGTTGATGATATCTCTGTCGAGCTTATTGCGGACGGTTGCCACCTGCCGCACGAGCTTCTTCGCCTTGCGTACAAGCTAAAGGGCGCGGACAGAATTGCGCTTGTGACCGATGCGATGCGTGCCGCGGGACTCGGCGAGTCGGGTGAATACGATATCGGCGGAGTGAAGTGTTTTGTCGAGGACGGGGTCGCAAAGCTTCTTGACCGAAGCGCTTTTGCAGGAAGTGTTGCAACTGCCGACCGCCTTGTCCGCACATGCGTTTCGGCAGGGATACCGCTTGCCGACGCCATAAAGATGATGACCGATACACCCGCACGCCTTATGGGACTGTCAAACAAGGGCAGACTTGACGCGGGGTGCGATGCCGATATTGTTATATTTGACGATGACATAAACATCAAACACGTTATCTCGATGGGAGAGTGTGTACTATGAGCTTTGATTGCAAAAGATATCTGGATTTTTTCAAAACCGAATTGAAAGAGAATCTGCTCTCGTTTTGGATGCCCCGTTGCCTTGACAGTGAACACGGCGGGTATCTCAATTGCTTTACAAATGATGGCAGCCGACTTGTTTCGCGCGACAAATATACCTGGTCGCAGGGGCGATTTCTTTGGACATTTTCTAAGCTTGCGACAATAAAAAGCGATATTTTCACGGAAGAAGAGAGAAAAAAGTTCCTTGCTTACGCAAAAAACGGCCGTGATTTTCTCTTGAAGCACGCACTTGTTGCACAAGGGGATTACCGTTGCGTATTCCTTATGAATGACGACGGTACGCCCAAAGGACTTGAGGGGCACGAAGGATATGATCTCAGTATCTCCGCAGATTGTTTTGTCGTTATGGGCTTTGCTGCGTATGCCGCGGCGACGGGCGACGAACACTCGCGCGAGTTTGCACGTGTGCTCGGTGAGTCGGTGTGGCAGAGATATATGTCGGGCAATTTCCGCTCGCTTCCGTATCCCGTTTCACCCGCATACGTCTCGCACGCTCGTCCGATGATACTTACGAATATGCTTTGTGAGCTTTATAAGGCTTACCGAGGCACAGAGTATGAAAAAACGCTTTTGGAAAAGCTTGAACTATGTCACAACGAGACCTTTGGGGTCTTTGCCGATGATAATGACCTTGTGCACGAATTTAAGTATGCCGGCGGAGATTTCCCCGAGGATATCTTCGGTCAACACATAAACCCAGGGCACACGCTTGAGGATATGTGGTTTCAGGCCGAGGCGGCGGATATTCTCGGTGTCGACAAGCATAGAGAAAGAATCGCAAAGATAGCCAAAGCGACCTTCTCGCACGGCTGGGACAAAGAATTTGGCGGACTTTATCATTTCATTTGCTGTGACGGACTTGATACAAAGTACGTTGCGGGAAAAGCCAAAGACGAGCCCCAATTAAAGCTCGTTCTCGACGATTGGGGAAGCAAACTCTGGTGGGTGCATTCCGAGGCGATGTACACGACCCTTTTGCTCTATTTTGCAACGGGTGACGATGAGCTTCGCTCAATGTTTGAACAGGTATTCGAGTATACTTACCGCACATTCCCGAATCCCGACAGGGATATTCGCGAGTGGATACAGATACGAACACGAGAAGGCGCGCCGCAGGAAAAGGTGGTCGCGCTTCCCGTAAAGGATCCGTATCACATAATCAGAAACGTAGCGCTTATAATAGAGCTTTTGGAAAGGGAGATAAACAAATGAGTGATCTTTTGAAAAAATACAGAAAACTATATGAACAGGCATTTGTACCGATATTCGTAAAGGATGCTTTCAGCACAAAAACTCTTCTTGAGGGATGCAAGATGGCGGGCGTGGATGTAATAGAGTACACGCTCCGCCGTGCTGACGCGAATACTGTTATTCCCTCATTAAAAAAAGAGTATCCCTTTACCGTCTTTGTCGGAAGCACTATTGATTGCGATAAGATAGTCGTACAGATGAAAGAAAAGCACCCCCAGCTTATGACTATAGATGAACTTTCACCTTTTGTTGACGGTTTTGTGTCGATGTTGCCTTATTCAGATGAAACGATAGAGAAATACCGCGAAACGCACCTTGTTATTCCCACCGCCGAGACGAGCGGTGAGGCGCTTCGCCAGATGAGAGCAGGTGCGACATTTATCAAGGTCTGCGGACCTGATTTTTCCTTCTCAAAGGCACTGCACGCCGCACCCACGTTCTCGTACTGCCCGACTTTTATCACGGGCGGTGTAAATCTTGAACGGATGGAAGAGGCATTTGCGTGCGGTAACGTGCTGTGTGCTGCAGGTTTTGATCTGATACTTAAGGGAGAGGATCCCGTTGCACTTACACCCGAGAAGGTAGCCGAAAGGTTAAAGTTGTTTGTTGATACCGCAAAGTCGACAAGAGCAAAAGTAAATCCGGGATTGAACGAACTTTCAAAGCTCTCCGATGACGAATTTTTGTCGGTACTTCCCAATTATTGCAGTGTAATATAAAACAAAAAGCCATCCGCGGATGGCTTTTTGTTTTATTCAAAGAAGATGTATGATCCTTTTTCCACCTTACAGATTTTGTTCCCTATAACTATTTCTGTCTCGGTCGGTGTTGTGATCTCATATTTTATCTTCTCGTTCTCATAGCTCCACTTGGACGACACAAGTCCAGCGCGTGTCTGTATCTTTGCTTCAAGATATCCGAGCCTTACATCAGGACAAGGCGCAATACGTATCTTTTTGAATCCTGCTTCGGCGGGAGTGATTCCGCAGGCGACCTCGTATATCCAGTCGGCGACCGAACCGTATGCGTAATGATTGTACGAGTTCATAGATTTATCCCAAAGCTCTCCCTTGTCGTTGAGTCCGTCCCAATGCTCCCATATTGTTGTCGCGCCCATTTTTACAGAGAAGAGCCACGACGGGAATTTTTCCTGCAGGAGAAGGGTGTAAGCAAGATCGGTGTACCCGTTTTCAGAGAGCGAGTGCAAGAGGTAGGGCGTACCCACAAAGCCTGTTTTTAACGTGTTTCCGCCTTCTTTTATCATAGAGGCCAGAGAGTCCGCGACGGCCTGTTTGTTGTCTGTAAGATCAAAATAAAGTGCGAGAACGTGCTCTGTTTGTGTGCTGTACACAGGGAATCTTTTTACAAAAGCGGACTTGATGTTTTTATAAAGCTTCTCATACTCTGAAATATCATATCCGAGGACCTTTCCCGCTTTTATAAGGAGTTCGCAGGATCTTGCATAGAAGGCTGTCGCGATAAATGCACGATCACTTCCGCCGAATCTGTCGGACGGATCGGGGGCATCAAGTGCGAGCCAGTCACCGAATTGGAACTCGCCTATCCAAAGATTTTTTTCTTCGGTTACCTGTGTGATCCAATCCACACGTGCTTTCATACTCTCGAACTGTGCTTCGAGTATCTCGCTTTTTCCGTAGGTCATATAGAGCTGCCACGGGCAGATTGTTGCCGCATCTCCCCACGCCGCGCTGCTGTTTTTGCTTGAGGCGACAAGTCTCGGTACAAAGTGTGGTGCCATACCGCATATTTTTTGCTCGGCAGCAAGGTCAGCAAGCCATTTTTTGAAAAATCTGTATACGTCGAAGTTGTAGCTCGCGGTCTTGATAAAGACTTGGGCATCACCTGTCCATCCCAGACGCTCGTCCCGCTGCGGGCAGTCTGTGGGGATGTCGAGAAAGTTGGATTTTTGTCCCCAGATAATGTTATCAAAGAGCTTGTTTAAAAGCGGGTTTGACGAACGGAGATACCCCGTACGCTTCATCCTTGAATGAACAACGATCGCTGTAAAATCATCAAGATTTACCTTGCAGGGGAATTTGTCAAGTCGGATGTAGCGAAAGCCGAAGAATACAAGGTGCGGCTTATATGTCTGTCTGCCGTCGCGGCAAGTGTATTCTATCTTTGCCTTTGCCGTACGGTAGTTTTCATTATAAAAATTGCCGTCGTAGTCGAGTATTTCGGCGTGCGAGATGCTCACCTCATCGCCCGCCTTTGCATCAAGTGAGAATTCGATATAACCGGTCATATTTTGCCCGAAATCGATAACACGCTCTCCCTTGGGAGTTGTTATGTATGAGATCGGCTTTAACCTTTCGTGCTCGCAGATGATATCTCCCTCTTGCGGTATGAGGTTGTCCTTCTTCTCGTCGGGGAGTGCGGCAACGGGGAACTCTTCGCTTGAACTGTACGCCGCGTCATAGATCTCTCCGTCGTAGAGGTCGGAGAATCGAATGGGACTCTCTCGTACTGTCCACGTATTATCGGTGAATACGGTTTCCTTAGCCCCGTTTATGTATTCGATTTCAAGCGCGGCAATGATCTTTGCACTGTCGACCTCGACCTTTTTTCTGTCGTAGTATATGCGTCCCCGCTGCCATCCCGTGCCGACGGTGACCTCAAGGACGTTATCGCGTTTTATCATATCGGTCATATCGTAGCTTTGATACTGATGACGCACAGAATACACCGTCCACCCCGGTGCGAGAACGTAATCGCTTATGCGCACGCCGTTAAACAGTGCTTCATATATGCCGTTGGCGGTAATGTGAAGCGTTGCCGACAAGATTTTTGTCGGTGTATGGAATCTTTTAATGAAAACAGGACACACATCGCCAAGATCCTTGCTCGGTGTTATCCATGTGGATTTTTTTATCATTTTATATCACCCCAATTTTATTTTAACAGTTGGAAAAGAAAAAGTAAAGAACTTGTATTGCCAAAAAAGTGTCCTCTGCTGCAAACAGAAGGCGGTAAAATTCTTTGAATTTTACCGCCTTCTGTTTGCACACAAAAATGTGGAGATTATAATTATTCTTGAGTTATCGCATTATCTATAATGCTTCTTACGAGCTTTATGCTGTTCTGTACGCTCTCGATGGAGACGAATTCGGGGTTTTTCTTGCCCTTCCTTATACAGTCGAGGAAGTATGCGATCTCTTCTGTGTAGCCGTCTGCACCCGTTGTACCGATGCCTGTATCCTCTGCGGTATCGCCGAGCTTCATCTCGACCTCTTCCTCGCCCACAAGCGTTCCGGATCTCTCTCGGCGGACTCTTGCATTTTCAAATACAGCCTCATATGTAGCCTCGAACTTGTATTCGCAAGCGTACCAGCCGGACTCGATCGAAACTATGCAATCGTCATAAACGAGGGTAGAGAAGAGAAAATCGTTATTGCCGTTCTCGCCGTGCATCTTGTGGTAAGCAGAGCAGGCGGCTTTCGGAATACCGAGCACGCTCTGTACGAAGTCTATATCGTGTACGCCCATATCAAGTGCGGCACCGCCGCTTTTGGTAACGTCCTGAAACCAGTTTTCGAATCCCCAGTCCGGAATCTTAGACACTCTCTTCATATTAAGCTTCTTGAGCTTGCCGTATGTATTGTTCTTGATAAGATCTGCAAGATATCTGTAAGGTGTCATAAAGCGTACGACGTGCGCGACCATAAATGTTTTTCCGCTTGCTTCTGCCGCCGACTTGATCCTTGCGACTTCTTCGTTTGTGAGCGTAAGGGGCTTTTCGCAAAGTACGTGATAGCCCGCTTCA
>CAYZHW010000005.1:0-27718 GCA_964478105.1 uncultured Lachnospiraceae bacterium
GCAAATCGCCTTTTTTCAACAGTTTCATAAGTCTTATATACTCAGGTCTGTTAAAGTCTTTTCCGGATTGTTTATCAATAAAAATGTTTTCGGGTTTTAGACCTAATTGCTCCATCTCAAGAAGTTGTCTTGCTTCATTCTGATCTACCGCCGAAACTCTAACATATCCGTATTTTTTCACTTTTTCACCTCCTTGAATTTGTAGTAATAATTATATCATTTCATAGTCCTCAAATTTGAATCAAGAAGAATAAAAATAGAGTAGGGATACTACCTTCAAAAAGTAGTATCCCTATCGTTTTATTTATTATATTTTTAGTTAGTATTAAAACACATATATTTCTTAAAAAGTTATTAATCAATACTGCTTACTGATTTTCTGAACTCTCAATACATTTTACAATATCGTCTTTTGAACGATAGTCTGCCGGAAACTGACTATTGATATCCAAATAAGGTACACCTCCAAAATGCAAATCGCATTTAGTATCATAATCAAACGTAGCAAACACGTCTACATTTATTCCGAATGGAGAATAGTTTTCGGGTTTGTTTAAATATAATGCAAACCCTATCGGATATGATGCTATTTCTGACACCATTACAAAACTACTCAAATCTTTTACACTGCCAATTCCAGATAAACCACTAATTCGCGGCATTTGTGTAGAAACGAAATACATATACAATGAATACTTGGATGTATCAATGTTCTTGTCTTCTTTATTCATTATAAAATGACGTAGTTTTTCATCACCAAAGCAATCGTTATTGATATCGCATATCAATGTCATCATCGCCTTGTAAATACGTAATGGATATAAATTTTTGATTACAAATGAATATGAATTTCCAACAGCAAATTCTTCTTGTTGAATCATTGCATTCGCAGTTTTTGCGAAATCTGTATATGCCCTTATGTACCAAGAGCCAGTATTGTTATTACATTCACGGCAAAGACAATACTTTTTATGACCGCCTTGCTGAACCTTTCCTTGTAATCCTTTTGTATCCCAAGGTAATCGTCCCTCTGCTCCTGTGATAGTTTTGAAAACTTCTTCAAAGGGCAGGACTACAACATTTGCTGAATTAAAAGCATTTTTAGGAGGAATGTGCTCTGCCGTCAACTCTTTTAATTGTCCGCATATTTTACACTTCCTAGGGTGTTTTAAAGCTTTCATTATAAATCATTCTCCGTTGCTTTTTTATTTAATCATTTGATTGTTACCTACGCTTCCAAACTATCCTTATCAAGCAAAAACTCCTTAACTCCCATCATAACATAGCCCTTTTCATCTCGTCGTGGCTTCATTGTACCCTCAACAATTATAATCTTCTTGAAGGAATCTCCCGCTTTATCAAAGGAGCGTGTTTCCTGAGCCTTCTTTTCTTCGTCGTTTATTGCGTAAGCAGATTGGATATAGTACTTTTTACTGCCGATGTAGGCAATAAAATCTATTTCCAACTGCTTTTTAATTTCTTTTCCAGTTTTCTTATCTTTTTCACGCACTTCAACTACGCCAACGTCAACGTTATATCCTCTGTAACGCAGTTCATTATAAATAATGTTTTCCATAATATGAGTTGCCTCAATTTGTCGGAAGCCGAGTCTTGCATTGCGAAGCCCTATGTCTTCAAAATAGATTTTATAAGGAGTACCGATATATTTTCTGCCTTTTACGTCATATCTCTTTACACGGTTTATCATAAAAGCGTCTTCCATATGGGAAATATATCTGCCAACGGTAACCTCGCTGATGGTTGATTTTTTTATGCTTTTAAAGGTGTCTGCAAGTTTTCTTGGATTTGTAAGAGTTGAAATGCCCGAAGCGATAACATCCAAAAGCTCGCCTATATTAGCATCCTCAGCAAGATTATACCTCTTGATTAAGTCTTTAAGATACAGATTCTGCATCTGCGACATCAAGTAATTGGATTTTCTTTCCTCCGTATTCATAAGAGCAACTGCAGGAAGGCCGCCGTAAACCATATAATCATCGAAAGCTTCATCCTTTGAGCCATCGTATGCGGAATAAAATTCAGAGAAAGAAAGCGGAAGCACATGAATCTCGTCACCGCGTCCTTCAAATTCTGTGATTATATCGCTTGACAAGAATTTAGAATTGCTGCCGGTAACGTAAACGTCCATATTCTTTTTGCGAAGATATCCGTTGAGCACACTTTCAAAGCTGCCAAGCTTTTGTACCTCATCAAGTAAAAGGTAGTACATTCCGTTATCGGTCATTTTTTCTTTAACATAGCTCATGAATTTTTCAGGAGAAACCTTTCTCTTTTCATCATCAATTTCAAAAAGCTCCTCTCCAATCAGCATGAGGTCGTCCGCCGAGTCAAAGGCAAATTTGATAATATGAGCATCATCAACACCGGAAGCTATCAGGTGGTCGTAAAATATATTGTTAAGAAGATAGGACTTTCCGCATCTGCGAATACCGGTAATTACTTTGACAAAACCATTATTTTTCCTTTCGATAAGGCGGTGTAAATATACATCTCTTTTAATTTCCATAACAGCACCTCGGTAAATATTTTTTACGCTATAGTATGTTCTGTAAATCTATTATATACTATTTCAAGTCAAAAATCAAGTGTTCAGTAAATATTTTTTCCGTTTTGTTATAAAATATTTATCTCGAGCGCGAATAAAAATCCTTCTTTTGCCGTATTTGTTTTTGAAACCTACGCAAACCTACAACAAACCATGTAAACCCTTATAACAGATTGACTTAAAAAGCAGAAAGTGATATAATTAATTACAAATTTGTACCTTTTTGGTAAAGGAGAGTAAAAATGCATAACGAAACTGAGCGATGGTATTCGCTTAAAGAAATCATGGAGCATCTTGGTGTAAGTCGTGACTCTGTATTGACATGGATTGCAAAACGCGGTATGCCAGCATCAAAAGTTGGGCGTCTTTGGAAATTCAAAGTATCCGAGATTGATGAATGGGTAAAAGCAGGCAATGCAGCTGATAAATGAAAGTTTTTAATATGAATTAATGATATTTACAAGCTGTTAGAGAGGATGTAGAAAATGTTTAACGCTTTAATTGTATCAATAGTAGAAGGAGTTATTATCTCTTGTGGTAACACACTTTTTGCTAGGATTTCATTATGGATGAAAAAAAGAAAAATTAAGAAAGAGTTAGAAACAAAATTATTATCTATGATTAATACAAATCACGGAACTGAGATTTACTATAATTCATTAGACTCGTTTCTGACAGAAGAAAGATTTGCAAAAAAAATAATATCTTATTGTTTTGACAAAGGGGACACTCCTTTTAACTCTATCAATGCATATATAACTTATTTGTCGACAAAGTTTGTTGATAAAAACTCCAAGTACATTTGTGAAAAAAGCCATATATATCAGGATTTATTTTCATTGTCAAAGGTGATTTTTGATATAGTAAACGATTATACCACTGACGAAACTGCACGACTTGTTATTACAAACCTAGGAGAAAGATTTAGTGAACAACTTGAACAAGTATCTAAACAGAATGAAAAAATATTGGACCTGTTAAACGAAAGGCTTCCTCAAACTGAAAATAGTGCTGTTAATATTGAAAATCAAGATAATATAAATCTGTATAAAGCTTCGTTAGTTTCACGATATGTTACTCACATTCACTATCTTGTTAGAAACATATATACCGAAAATGATACGTCGCAGACATCCGTACAATGCTTATTAAAAGACAAGAGAATCGTTTTATTGGGGGATCCCGGTTCAGGCAAAACTTACGAAGCAGTTAATCTCCTCAAAGAGATATGTACCAATAACGACTTTGAAAAATATATTCCCATTCATATGAATCTTGTGGAATACGGGATTGCTCATAACTCCATTTTTGAATATATCCAAAAGCAGCTCCAACCTTACTTTGGAACAATTAGCGATGAACAATTGCTCGATATATTAACAACTGATAAGTTTACAATAATCTTAGACGGCGTTGATGAGATATTGAATACAGATAATCGTGTGAAGTTTTATGCAGAGATAAACCAACTTTTATCTACTTCAAATGCGTATTTTTATATAACTTCAAGAACAAATCCTTATCATGGAAATATTAAAAATATTATAGAGTATAATCTAAAAGATTTGTCACAAGAACAGGTTCGTGCAGAACTAAAAAACAATGGAATTTCTACAGATTTTGCCGAACATTACGGGAAATTATTTTCAAATCCGTTATTTCTTGAAATTGGTATAAAGGTTTTGAAGAATTCCAATGGTAAGATATATAATAAAAGCCAGTTGTTTAATGCTTACATTGAAGAAGTGTGCTATAAAAGGGATCAAAAGAAGCAGCTCTCAAAAAGAATAGAAAAAAATTATTATAAAATGTTAATGTCCATTGGCGATTTAGCATTTAATACTTTTGATAAGACATTTCTTTCGCTTTCTGAGTTTGATGAGTTTTTTGGAATAAAAGATAAAGATTATACAGCTAATAATGTTTGTGATATTTTTCGAATAGATATCTTTAAAATCAGTGACAATATTATGTTTTCTCACAAACAATATAAAGAATTCTTTGCCGCTTATTATCTTACAAAGAAATACGATATCAACCAAAATCGTGAACTCTATATTTCGTTGATGAAAAATGAAATTTGGCAAGAGGTAATGGTTTTTGCAGCAGGCTTAATTGTTGACATTGATAATCAAAATATCTTTCTTGACATGATGTCAGAAATTAATTTGAAAACATACATAAGCTGTGTAAAACACAAACACGATCTTTCTGATTCATACGAAAAACTATCTCATCAAGATTATGCACTAATGTATTTAAAAACGATATATAACAATTATACATCACTTATTGAATCCTATTTTCCCAACATTTATAAACTTTTTTCTCCTTTTAAAAGTAAAGATGAATCAGCAGAGAAAAACAAAAAAACTTGTTTGATTGGAAGTATATCTCAAGACCGAAAACACTTAAGTTTTTGGTTTGATTGGCTGGATATTGGAGAAGAACCCGTACAACTATATGATGAATCAAAGATGCCTGATGCGTTTAAGGATATGGAGAAAAGAGCTGTTTTTGAAAGGAGAAATATAGTTACACGAGGGGTTAATCTTGAACTTTCAAATTTAATGGGTGATTCTGCACGGCAAATTGTTCTTGATATTATTTATGATGGTATCAAAGATATTATTGAAAAGTTTAAATTATTTGAAAGTAATTATATCCTTTATGAGAAACTTAGTAGTCAAACAAAAAACATAAAAGTTCTTAAAGACAAGTCATTAGTTGAAATTGCAGATTGGGCAACCAATTATGTTAAGGAAGCATATAAATCTTTTGATTCTTCCAAAGGTGGGACATTAGTAGGTGTTCATTACAACAGAGTAGATGTTATCAATTTGATGAATATTGCCAATTATCTTATTGCAAGAAATGGTACACACGAAACTCTCGCACTTCCACAACCTGACTTGCCATTTACTTCAGGATGGATATGGGAAGTTTATTCTAAACAAAGAGTGCAAGAGAGATTACGGACATTCTTTTTATGGCGTCAAATCAGTTTTCATGAAATGGTCGAGAACAATTTTCCAAGGATGAAAGAATATTTCCCGTTGTGCAAAGATTATCCATATAAATATCGCATTCATGTTAAATTTAAAGATACCAAGAATTTTACATCCGATCCAAGCATAACATATTACCGTATTTCTCAAAAGGGAGATGAAGATAACACACCGGAAATTATCACTACCGACCCATATCCGGAACTTGATAATGAGGAAATTTTTAATTTGATTATGTCAAGTTATAATCTAAACGGAAAAGAAAGTAATAACGTGTCTATAACATCAACTGGTTTTGATATGACCTTAACTTCCAGACATTCGGGCGCAAATATGCCCTTAACTAGTGTGGTATATGATGATTTAAGCAAAAACTTTAAGGCATTATTTGAAAAATAATTTTCTATGTTTAATTAAATGTACTGTGAAAGAATCGAATATCACAGTATAGTTGAACTAGGATAGTTATTTCATTTTTTTAATTCCATCAAAAAGCCCAAACGAGATTTGCGTAATACGCGCACTCGTTTGGGCTTACTTTGGTTTATTCAGTTGTAATACTAAATTTTATGCCACTTTAATCTCTACTACCTCACCACTTTCTCTCATCCTGTTCATCATCTTAAATGCCGCTTCAAGTGCCTTTTCTGTATCCTTGCCACTCTTCTTATAAAACGCATACAAAAGCACTATATCTTCGCCTTGTTTTACGAACAACACCCTCACCATATTTCCTGACACTTTCATACGAATTTCGTAAAGCTCTCTGTACCTGGCAATCGAAATATGCTTTACATAAGGCTCACACAGAGGATTTTTCTCATTTAATATGTAAGTAAGAATGCCTTTGAGTTTGCTCCTAAGCTTTTCATTCGAATTTTTAAAAAATTGTTCAACCTGATTCTTGTTTTCATTCTTGTAGATATAAATATTTCTCATTGTTTTCTCCAAATATTCTATATTCTACAATATCATATCAATCCGACTGTATAACACATTTTTAGTTGACTTCCATATCGTCATTTAACATCGGCTGCGCACTTTTTATTTTTTGGAGGAAACGAAAATGAAAGCAGGTACAATAAGAATTTTGTTTGGAATAATACTGATTATCTTACAAGCAATGAGTATAATTGGAAATGCAAAAGTAGGAATAGGCATACAACTCTCATTTGATTCTGCATCGGCATTTTTGTATGATTTTGTATCCTTGTTAGCCTACTTGTTCGTTGGCATTATAGGACTTATATTCCTAATATGGGGCATTATCGCGTACAAAAACAGATAATTAATTCTTATATCCTATAAACATACGCATCAAAAAAGCCACGTTTTCACGTGGCTTTTCTCATTTTCACTTTTCCAAAAACAGAATCTTTCCGTATCCTACCTTAAACGTATCCGACACCGCTCCGCTTACGCGGTCACACCACTTTTCTTTCAACTTGAGCTCGTACTCACCCTCGGTGAAGTTCGACACGACAAGATACTTTTTCTCGTTTACGAACATCGAGGCGTATACCGGCTCGGGCAGAGGCGAGAGAATGTCGTCACACTCGCGAAGCTCGATATACGCGAGCGTGTCACGCTCGACCATCGGGCGGTAGAGTGCGAGATACTTGCACCATCTCGGATAATCATCGACATCATCGGGGATCGACGACCAGAGCGAATAGGTGTACGGGCCGTTCGGGTGCTCACGCATATACTCTCCGATACGTTTGTTGAAAGTATATTCGATTCCGATAGAACCGTCTTCGTGATGATAGTAGGGGATATCTTCCTCTATACGTTTGCCCATAAGCGGACGTCCGCGCGAAGTCATAAGCGGGAACTGCATAAACGGGATCGTAGACGCGTACAGCGTTTCCGGATCGGCATATTTAAACTGCTTTTTATCGGGGCAAGGAACTACGTAATCGTAGAAATTCTTACCTACTCCGATCTTGGAATCTTTGACGGCTTCGCCTATCCAGATGTAGTCGTAGACCTTATCCTTGCAGGGAGCGGGATTGTTTCGGCTTCTGTGTATCTTGTATATGCCGCCGCGTCGCTTGACCTCACTGTATATAATGCCGAGCAGGTCCTCTATCTCCGGATCGTATTCGTCAAGTCCGTACTTTTTGTCGCAGCCGCCGGGCTTAACTCTGTGCGAACTGTCGTAGCCCATATCGTTGAAAATACCGTCAAAATCGTATCTGTCAAGCACAGCAACGGTGCGCGGGAGAAGGTACTCTCTCCATTCAGCACTTCCCGCACTGCATCTGCGGTATTTGAAATGCATTCCGGCTAAGCAATAATTCTTTCGCACGGTAAACTTTTCGTCAAAATCGGGATCGAACTCGTGGAAAAATCCCGACGAGATATAGGGAATTATCTTTATTCCGAAAAGATGGGCAAGGTCGATAAAATGCTCAAGTCCCTTAGGGTCAAAGCAGGAATACTTATCCGCACCGAGATGGCGCACGGGGTCGTTCCATTCCTCGTGGATCTGGATAAGCTCAACTCCGTTTGCAGCCATATCCTTCAACATATTGTAGTCATATTCGGTCGGCTCTATCGAAAAAGGCGCTGGGTAATCACCTAGATTGTACACCGCTTGGCCGGGAAGATAATCCCTTATTCTGTGTCGGCGGAAATACACACGGTTGTTTTGCTCTGCGCTGTTGAGATTCTCTATTCTTTTGCGATGCTCTTCGAGCGTAAGTATCTTCATTTTTCTCACCACATCTTTACTTTAAAAATTACCTTCTTAAGATCTGTAGGCGCGCCCACATAGCAGCCGGGCATATGCGCGTCTTCGGGGAATGCTACCCAAAAGTCTCCGGGGTTGATCTTGACCGTCGAGCCCTCTCCGTCATACATACGGCAGTCATCTCCCACGGTTTCAGCAGGCGTTACGTTTCCGATATTCGTGTGTTTTATCCACTCGCCGCCGCGTACGATGTACTGGAGATCGATATACTTGAAGTGTGCTTCAAATCGTCCTGTCTCAAGATCTCTCATCTCGGGTTCTGAGACGATGTAATAAAGGTCCTCGCCAAGAACGTCGTAGGTCCCGCAGGGGGTCTCGGGATCAAAATTTGCCATAAGTTCGAGCGCTTTGTCCATATTTGCGTTCATTCCGAGATATGTTTTGTAATTTTTTGCCTTATCGATTATCATTTCCGTTCACCTCTCATTGAGTTTTTTCTAATTTTAGCACAGATTCACACCAAATTCAAGATATTCACAAAAGATACAGACAGATAATCTTGATTTTTTTCTTCGTGTATGGTAGAATAATCTTTAGAATGTCTTATGAAAGGATATTACAAAAAATGGGAAAGAAATCAAGAGTAAAGGCGGCTCACCAGCTCGAAAAAGAAAACCTGCAGGCTAAGCTCGCAGAGCAAAAGAAAGAAAGCAAGAAGAACAGAAAAATAACGGCAACCGTAACTGTTGCCATCGTTTTGGCATTAGTTATTATCTTCGGTGCGACTACCGCCGTTCTTAACAGCGGTGTGTTCCTCAGAGGCACAGTATCGCTCTCCACAGATCACATCGAAGTCGACAACGCGATGCTCTCATACTTCTTTTATAATAACTTCTACAATTATCTGAACTCCAACTCTGCGACGGCAGAGCAGACGGGGCTCAACACAACAATGTCGCTTAAAACACAGAATTATTCTAACTCTCTTACCTGGTTCGATTATATTATGGACCGCACGGTAAACGAGCTCTCCTCTTATCTTGTGCTCGCTGAGGCGGCAACGGTCGAGGGAATCACTCTTGACGAAGAGGATCAGGCAGAGATCGACGCCATTTTGGAGACTCTTGCAAACAATGCAAAGACAAACGGCGTATCGCTTGAAAAATATATCTACGCCAACTACGGACGCGGCGTAAAGGAAGCAGATATCCGCCGCGCAATGGAGATCGCATTCCTTGCAGACAAGAAGAACGAAGCTCTCGTTGACTCCATCAGCTTCACATCCGAAGAGATCGCGGCATATTTTGAAGAGCATAAGGAAGATTTCACCTATGTTGATTACAGAATGTTCGAGCTCTCGGCACAAGACTATTTCGCCGAGGACAGCATTCCCGAGGATGCAAACGCAACTATTGCCGCTCTTGCCGCGCAGATGGGCGCCGTAAAGACAGAGGAACAGTTTGACGCAAAGATCAAAGAATACCTCACAGAGGCATACAAGAACAAGGGCGAAGAGCTCACCGAAGAGACCGTAAACGCAGCCCTTGATAATTCGGTCACAACAGATGCTCCCAACTACGATGACGCATTTTCAAAATGGGCGTTTGACAGTGCAAGAAAGGCCGGCGACGTTACCGTACTTTCCGAAGAGGACGGAGATGTCTATACAGTATATCTTCTTACAAATACAGCACACAAGCTTGATTACACAACAAAGAATGTAAGACACATCCTTATTGCCACAAGCAATTACGAAAACGATGATGCCGCAAAGGCAGAGGCAGAAAAGATACTCGCTGAGTGGAACGCAGGCGAAAAGACAGAGGCAGCGTTTGAGGCTCTTGCAAAAGACCACAACGAGGACTCCACTTCCCTTTACGAAAACGTTAGCAAGAACTTCGGTCTCCAAGAGTTTGAGGATTGGACATTCGACTCTGCAAGAAAAGCAGGAGACGTAGAGATAGTCAAGACCTACTACGGATACCACATTATGTACTTTATCGGTGACGGTATGGTTGCTTGGGAAGCAGAGGTCGAGAACGTTATGATAAACGAAAAGTACGACAGCAGCATCACAAGCTACGAAGAGACATATATCATAACCTATAACCAAAGCAAATACAACGGAGTTCCCGGAAAGAACCCGTCTCTCTGATAAGACCTAAACAAAAGCTCTGCGGAGCAGTCGGCTTCGGCTGCTCCGCAGTTATATCATCAAAAGGATAAACAATGAAACTCAAATCTATTCTCAACAGCTTCCTGCTCGTGCTGACGGCTTTTATCTGGGGAAGCGCATTCGTGGCTCAAAGCGTCGCAATGGACGCCATCGAGCCCTTCACCTTCAACACGGTCAGAAACTTTCTCGGTTCTCTCGTACTTATCCCTCTTGTCCTTTTTCTGAGATCGAGAAGAACACCCGAGGAAAAGGCAAAGGAAAATAAAAAGACACTGCTTCTCGGCGGCATCTGCTGCGGTGCGGCGCTTGCGGTAGCAAGTATGCTCCAGCAGTACGGCATCGCGATGAGCACGGTCGGCAAGTCGGGTTTTATCACCGCTATGTACATTATAATAGTCCCGATAATCGGCGTTGTTTTTTTCAAAAAGCGCTATTCCTTTCTTTTGTGGATAGGCGTTGCGGCATCGCTTGTCGGACTGTATTTTCTCTGTATGATGGGCGAGACCTCATTCGGACTCGGAGACCTGCTTCTCCTTCTCTGCGCCATCGTCTTTTCGGGGCACATCCTTATAATAGACTACTTCTCTCCCCAGGTAGACTGCGTAGCTATGTCCTGCATACAGTTTTTTGTATGCGGTCTGCTGTGCCTTGGCCCTATGCTTATATTTGAGACACCGAACATCTCCGAGATCATCGCGGCAAGAGTTCCGATACTCTATGCAGGCATAATGTCGAGCGGTGTCGCGTACACATTGCAGATAGTAGGACAAAAGCACACACCGCCCGTACTCGCATCTATGATATTCAGTCTCGAGTCTGTCTTCGCGGCTCTCTCGGGTTGGCTTATACTTAAAGAAACACTTTCATTCTTTGAATTTTTCGGATGCTTTCTTATGTTCGCGGCGATAATCGTCGCACAGCTCGCTCCCGAGAAAAAAGAGGTGAAAAAATGAGTAAGATCAAATGGAAGGGCGGCGCACTGCTTGCGCCCGTACCGCCCGCTATGGTCAGCTGCGGCACGCTTGACTCCCCCAACGTCCTGACTATCGCCTGGACGGGGATCATCAACACACAGCCGCCGAAAACATACATATCGGTACGCCCCTCGCGCCACTCCTACAACATCATAAAGGAATCGGGCGAGTTCGTCATCAATCTCACGACACGCGACCTTGTACGCGCCGCCGATTACTGCGGCGTACACTCGGGCGCACACAAGGACAAGTTCAAGGTATGCTCGCTCACGCCCGAGCCCTCGTATGAGGTCGGAGCGCCGAGCATCGCCGAAAGTCCTGTATCGCTTGAGTGCAAAGTATGTGAGATAATTCCGCTCGGCACCCACGATATGTTTATAGCCGATATCGTCTCGGTCGGAGTCGCACCGGAGTATATCGACGAGGCGGGCAAGCTCAGGCTTGACAAATGCAACCTCGCGGCGTACGCACACGGAGATTATTTCGAGCTTGGCAAAAAGATCGGCAGCTTTGGCTTTTCGGTCAAGAAAAAACACAAGAAAGCGAGCGGAGGTAAAAAGAAATGACAGAGCGTCTTAAAAGAATAAACGAGCTTGCGCACAAGGAAAAAGAGGTCGGACTTACCGACGCGGAAAAAGCCGAGCAGGCTAAACTTCGCGCAGAGTACATCGCGTGCTTCCGCGCGAATATGCGCGGCATCCTCGACAATACCTACCTCAAGCGCGAGGACGGTACAAAGGAAAAACTCAAGCCAAAAAACAAAGAATAACAGAAATCCCCGTTAGCGTGATGTCCTTAACGGACAAATCACGCTAACGGGGGTATTTTTATTGTGCAGACGTAACACAAGTACCGTCCTACTTTTTATCTATAAACTACTTCCAAAAAATTCTTATGGGGATTATATCCCCTTGATAATCAAGATCATAAGCTTCATAATGGAATATGAAAGATCAAAACTCGAAAGGAGAACAAAAATGGAGCGGGAGATCGGAAAGATTTTTGGGAATAATATAAGGAACTTGCGTGAAAGTCACGGGCTATCAGAGAAGGAAATGGCAAAAAGAGTGGGGATCTCTGCGGCAGAACTATCAAAGCTTGAAAGCGGGATAATACCGCCGCATATTATGTTGGATCTGCTTTTTGTCATTGAAAGAGAGTTTGGCGTAAAAGTGCACAAACTTCTGCTCTGAAACAACGAATCCCGCACACGGCAGTCTGCCTTGTGCGGGATTATTTTTTGATTTATATTCTTGCGACGCCTGTTTCCTTTGCGGCTTTGATGACCGCCTCGGCTACGACCGCCGCTACTCTCTTATCGAGTGCGAAGGGGATGATGTTCTCTTCATTCAACTCGTCGTCGGGAATGAGCGATGCGAGCGCATAAGAGCACGCCATCTTCATCTCCTCGTTGATGCAGGAAGCTCTGCAATCGAGCGCACCGCGGAAAATACCGGGGAATGCGAGAACGTTGTTGATTTGATTCGGGAAGTCCGAGCGGCCCGTGCCGACCACTCTCGCGCCTGCCTCTTTTGCAAGGTTAGGCATAATCTCGGGGGTGGGATTTGCCATCGGGAAGACGATGGCATCGCTTGCCATAGACTTTATCATCTCGGGTGAGACCACACCGGGAGCGGATACACCGACAAAGAGGTCTGCCCCCTTCATAGCATCGGCAAGCGTACCGTGAAGCAATGTGCGGTTTGTGACCTTTGCCATCTCGTTTCTTGCTTCGTTGCCGTTGTCGATATCCTCTGCGATAATACCCTCGCGGTCGACCATCGTGAGGTTCTTAAGTCCGAGATTCATAAGATGCTTCGCAATAGCGATACCCGCCGAGCCTGCGCCGTTGATAACAGCCTTGATCTCGCCGATATCCTTCTTTACGAGCTTAAGCGCATTAAGCACCGCAGCGGCTACGACGATAGCCGTACCGTGCTGGTCATCGTGGAATACGGGGATGTCGCAGATCTCTTTAAGCTTTGCCTCTACCTCAAAACAGCGGGGCGCGCTGATATCCTCGAGGTTGATTCCGCCGAACGATCCCGAGATAAGATAGATCGTACGTACAAGCTCGTCAACATCCTTTGAGCGTATGCAGATCGGAAATGCGTGCACATCGGCTAATGTCTTAAAGAGTGCGCACTTTCCTTCCATTACGGGCATACCCGCCTCGGGTCCGATATCACCGAGTCCGAGCACTGCTGTGCCGTCGGTGATGACCGCTACGAGATTTGAACGGCGTGTGAGCTCAAACGACTTGTTGTAGTCTTTGTTAATGACCATACAAGGCTCCGCAACGCCGGGTGTATATGCGAGCGAGAGATCGTGTCTGTCGTTCACCTCACAACGCGAGATGACCTCGATCTTACCGCCCCATTCGTAATGCTTTTTAAGTGATTCTTGTCTGATATCCATTTTTAACACCTCGCGTTAATCTTCAAATTATGAAACTGTTCGGAATTTTCGTGTCGCTTTTGCGACAAAAATGGGCTGGGTCCCATTTTTAGAAAATTCGAAACGCGAACAGTAACAGAAAAAAGTCTGTACTGTCTTATTTCGCGTTAATCTTCAAATTATGAAACTGTTCGGAATTTTCGTGTCGCTTTTGCGACAAAAATGGGCTGGGTCCCATTTTTAGAAAATTCGAAACGCGAACAGTAACAGAAAAAAGTCTGTACTGTCTTATTTCGCGTTAATCCTCAAAAGGAAATTTATAAGGAAGTCCGAGCTCATCGCGGATGGCGATAAATTCCTTCTGCACCGATTCGTTTATCGGAACGCCCGCCTCGCGCGCAATTCCGATCTCGTATTCCTTCTCACCTGCTGTGTAGATACGCTCTGCACCGGGAGCGCGCTTTGCGGAGCGGACCTCGCGGATGATGTCGCCCGCGTTCTTTCGGCAAGCCTCTTCGCCAAGGAAGTGATCGGTATCTATTGCGATGAAGAAGTGTCCGAGTCCGAACTTGCGCTTGTTGCCGTTTTCATCCTTACCTGTGAGGTACTTACCGTAGTGTCCGTTCGAGAGAACTGCGGAAAGAAGCTCAACGAACAAAGCAAAACCGTAGCCCTTATATCCGCACTGCTCCTCGCCGGGACCGCCGAGGGTACAGAGGGCCGCCTCGCCGCGAGCCATAGCCGCAAGCGCATCGGCAGATGTTCCTACATATGCATTGCCCTCGGGATCGACAAGTGCGCCTGCAGGGGCATCCTTGCCTATACGTGCGTAATACTCGAGCTTACCGTTCTGGTAAGTGGAAGTAGCGGCGTCAAAGTTGAAGTCGAATGCTTCATCGGTAGGCACGCCGAGAGTGAGGGGGTTTGTACCGAACATACCCTCAACGCCAAAGGTAGGAGCGACCGTCGGACGGGCGTTCGTACCGGTCATACCGATACAGCCGGCCTTTGCCGCCATCGTGGTGTAATATCCGGCTATACCGTAGTGGCAGGAGTTGCGCACGACGACCATTCCCATACCGTACTCCTTAGCCTTCTTTATTGCAAGTTCCATCGACTTGTAGCCGATAACCTGGCCCATACCGTCGTGTCCGTCTACGACAGCGGTCGTGGGCGTCTCTTTGATTATTTCGTAATTTGTAACGGGATTCTGAATGCCCGCCTTTATTCTGTCAAGATAGACAGGTTTGAAGCGGTTTACGCCGTGAGATTCGATGCCGCGGCGGTCACTTTCAAGAAGTATATCCGCGCAGATCTCTGCGTCCTTACGCGGGATACCGTATCCCACAAAAGAATCGACAACAAAACCAGTGAGTGTTTTCCAATCAACGATATTGTTTTTTGCCATTGTAAATTCCTCCGTAAAGTTTTTATACATCTGCATTATAGCCGAATATATAAAATAAATCAATAGCAATTGACCAAACGGTCAAAAAGTTTGACGTTCACACGATTTTTTTGAAAAAACCGTTCATCTGACGATCAAAAAATGCCGTCGGATATACCGGACGGCATTTTCTGTATTTTTACATAAACAGACACAAAATTATCGGAACAAAGATCGCGGGCAGATAGTTCATCACCTTGATCTTAGTGACGCCCAGCATATTGAGCGAGAGCCCGATGAGGATGACCGAACCCGCACAGGAAATCTCTGCTATCGCGTAATCGGTAAGAACAGGGGCCATCCATACGGCAAGCAGAGTGAATGCGCCCTGATAGAGAAGCACCGCGAGCGCCGAGAAAATGACTCCCGCTCCCATCGTGGATGCGAATATTACCGAACTTACACAGTCTATAACGCCCTTTGTGATCTGCGTCTCGTGGTTGCCGACAAGGCCGCTCTCAAGCGCGCCTACGACCGCCATCGCTCCCGAGCAGAAGAGCAGAGTGGATGTAACGAACCCCTCGGAAAAGCTCGAATTTGCGTCCTTCTTTGAGAATTTCGCCTGAAGCTTGTCCCCAAGCTTTTTCACCTTGCCGTCGAGGTCGACAAGCTCGCCTATGACAGCGCCTATGACCGTTGCGACGATGAGGACGAGCGTGTTCTCTCCTTTCAGAGCACCGTCGATGCCTATGTACATAACGCAAAGTCCGAGTCCCTTCATTATCGTATCCGAATATTTTTGAGGCACTCCGCGGCGAACGAGCAGACCGACAAGCGCACCCGCGACGATGAGCGCCGCGTTTATGATTGCTCCGAGCATAAAAAACAGTCCTTTCAGAAAATAACAAGGTAATGATAACACAAAAAATCCTCTATTACAAGTTTTTTTAAAAAAGTGAAAAAAATTAAAAAAATTATCAGGAATTTGATTGACAATCTTGATTTTAGGGGGTATAATCTACAATGGGTTAATTTGTTGAATTAATATAATATTACTATGAAAGGAAAACTGATATGAACGGAATAAACCAAACCGACCTCTACGTCATTCTTATCGGTATGGCGATCGTGTTCATCGGACTTGTGTGCATCATTCTGCTTTGCAAGATAATGAGCGCGCTCTGCGGCATCTCGTCCAAAATGCCCGAGGCAGCGTCTCCCGCAACTGCGGCGGCACAGGCTCCCGTGGCGGCACAAACGCCCGCTCCCGCTCCGGCAAATATCCCGAACCGTGCACAATTCATCGCTGCGGTATCGGCAGTTATCGCTGAGGAGATTGGAGAAGACGCATCGTCTATTCGCATTTTGTCTGTAAAAAAGCTCTAATTAATTTGTAAAGGAATGGTACAAGAAAATGAAAAAATATCGTGTTAATGTAAACGGAACAGCATATGAGATCGAGATCGAGCTTGTCGGCGAAACAAGCGGCAGCGTAGCAGCTCCTGCTCCTGCGGCAGCTCCCGCACCCGCAGCGGCACCCTCTCCCGCACCCGCAGCAGCTCCTATGGCTACAGGTGCAGGCGAAAACGTATCCGCACCGATGCCCGGAACTATCCTTGCTGTAAACGTAAACGTCGGCGACTCTGTTAAGGCAGGTCAGGTACTTATGATCCTCGAGGCTATGAAGATGGAAAATGAGATCATGGCTCCCGTTGACGGAAAGATCACAAGCGTAACGGTTTCCAAGGGCGCGGCTGTTGAGTCGGGCACACCTCTTTGCACAATCGCGTAATTTAATAGATATTCATTATTCAACAAATAACAGAAAAGGAAAAAGCCACAGGGCTTATTAAACATTATGGAAGCGATCCTCAATTTTTTGAAACAAACGGGATTCTACCTTGTAGGTGAAGACCCGAAAATCCTTATAATGATAGGCATAGCCTTCTTGCTTGCTTATCTTGCTATCGTAAAGAAGTTCGAGCCTCTGCTCCTTCTTCCCATCGCATTCGGTATGTTGCTTACAAACCTTCCGGGTGCTGAAATGTTCCACGAAGAGCTCTTTGCCGGCGGACACGTGCATTGGGATCTTTTCGGGAACTCCGAAGCGGCAGGCTTCACGGCAGGACTTATCGACTACCTCTATCTCGGTGTCAAGCTCGGTATCTATCCCTGTCTTATCTTCTTCGGTGTCGGTGCTATGACCGACTTCGGACCTATGCTCGCAAACCCGAAGAGTATGCTTCTCGGTGCGGCGGCACAGGGCGGTATATTCGTAACATACATCGGAGCAAGACTGCTCGGATTTACAGGCGCGCAGGCCTCCTCCATCGGTATCATCGGCGGAGCTGACGGCCCGACAGCCATCTACGTCACCTCGGCGCTCGCTCCCGAGCTTCTCGGACCTATCGCAGTTGCGGCGTACTCTTATATGGCACTCGTTCCCGTTATCCAGCCTCCTATAATGAAGGCTCTGACAACGAAGAAGGAGCGTCAGATCGAGATGGTCGCGCTCAGAAGCGTATCCAAGCGCGAGAAGATCATCTTCCCGTTTATCGTTACCGCTTTTGTCGCGCTTCTCGTTCCCTCTGCAACTCCCCTTGTCGGCGCGCTTATGCTCGGTAATCTCTTCCGCGAGAGCGGTGTAACAGAGAGACTCAGCAAGACGGTACAGAACGAGCTTATGAATATCGTAACGATATTCCTCGGCATCTCTGTCGGTGCTACGGCAACCGCTTCGACCTTCTTGAAGCTCGAAACACTCAAGATCCTTCTTATGGGTGTCATCGCGTTCTCTATTGCGACCGCGTGCGGCGTGCTCCTTGCTAAATTTATGAATCTCTTCCTGAAGAACAAGATCAATCCTCTTATCGGCTCGGCAGGCGTTTCCGCCGTTCCTATGGCGGCGCGTGTTTCGCAGGTCGTAGGACAGAAAGAAAATCCCGGAAACTTCCTTCTTATGCACGCAATGGGACCGAACGTCGCAGGCGTTATCGGCTCGGCTATCGCGGCAGGCGTGCTTATGTCATTCTTTGGTTGATGCGTTCTTTGGTTGACAGAAAGGATAAACAATTATGGCTAAGAATCCCCTTAAAATAACCGATACTATACTTCGTGACGCACATCAGTCGCAGGCGGCGACACGTATGCGCACAGAAGATATGCTCCCCGCGTGCGCACTCCTTGACGAGATCGGCTACTGGTCGCTCGAGTGCTGGGGCGGCGCAACATTCGACTCCTGTATGAGATTCTTGAACGAGGATCCGTGGGAGAGACTCCGCGCGCTTAAGTCGGCTATGCCCAAGACCAAGCTCCAGATGCTTCTTCGCGGACAGAACCTTCTCGGCTACAAGCACTACGCGGACGATGTTGTAGAAAAATTCTGCAAGAAGTCGCTTGAAAACGGTATCGACGTCGTTCGTATGTTCGACGCGCTCAACGATACAAGAAACCTCGAGGCGGCTATCAAATTCGTAAAGGAATACGGCGGTATCTGCGAGGTCGCTCTCTCTTATACCACCAGCCCCGTTCACAACGAAGATTATTTCGTACGTCTTGCCGCAGATCTTGAAAAGATGGGCGCTGACGTTATCTGTATCAAGGATATGGCAAACCTCCTTCTTCCCTACGATGCATACAAGCTCGTTAAGAAGCTCAAGGACAATGTCGGCCTCCAGGTACACCTTCACACACACAATACAACAGGTACGGGCGATATGGTCAACCTTATGGCAGCAGAAGCAGGCGTTGATATCGTAGACTGCGCACTTTCGCCCCTTGCAAACGGCACATCCCAGCCCTCTACAGAAGCACTTGTTGCAACTCTCAAGGGTACAGACCGTGATACAGGTCTTGACCTTGCAAAGCTCTCGAAGGCAGCAGAGCACTTCAGAAACGTTGCAAAGAAGCTCAAGGATCAGGGAAGCCTCGACCCCAAGGTACTCAATGTTGACACAAACACACTTCTCTATCAGGTTCCCGGCGGAATGCTCTCGAACCTTATCTCTCAGCTCAAGCAGGCAAACGCAGAGGATAAGTACTACGAGGTACTTGCAGAGATCCCGCGCGTAAGAGAAGATTTCGGATATCCTCCTCTTGTAACACCTACAAGCCAGATCGTAGGCTCCCAGGCGGTGCTCAACGTTATCTCGGGCGAGCGTTACAAGATATTCCCCAAGGAGTCTAAGGGACTTCTTCGCGGTGAGTACGGACGTCTTCCCGCTCCCGTAAACGAGGACGTAAGAAAGAAAGCTCTCGGCGATGCAGAGCTTGTCACCTGCCGTCCCGCAGATCTTCTTGAGCCCGAGTTCGAAAAGTACAAGGCTGAAGCAGGCGAGCTTGCTAAATGCGACGAGGACGTACTCAGCTACGCACTCTTCCCGCAGGTAGCTCCCAAGTTCCTTGAAGCAAGAAACAATCCCAAGAAACCCGAGGATGAAGTAAGAGTCATCAACGTAGAAGACCTCGGAAGATAAAAAAAGCCAAACGGTGTTGCACAAAAAAGTGCAACACCGTTTTTTGTTTTGAGTGATCCCCTTTTCAAGCTTTTTAAGAGTCAATACGGGAATATCCAATATTTCTGCCATTTCTTTGTGCGAAAGTCCATTTTTTCACGTATAGTCTTTATGTTTTCGCAAAGTATTTTGTGATTGTTGTTATACATTTTCGTCCTCCTTTTTGATTTCAAATACAATTATACATTGCAAAAAGAAGAATGTGGGGTTTTATCTCAAATTGTGATGTGTTTTTTTGAGAAACAACAAAAACTCCCGATTCAAATGAATCGGGAGTTTTTTGATGCATTTTATCACGAGAAAAGGTCTCCGAGTATCTCGCCGCCCTTGACGATAGCGTAGTGAGTTTTGCAGTATCCCTCGCAGCTTTCTGCGGGTTCATTGCTGCAATCCTCATACTTGCAGGTCTTTTCACAAGACGCGAAAAGAAGAGCGGAGCAGATAAGGACTAAAGCCAGGACGAGTGCCAAAAGTTTTTTCATAATTCTTTCCTCCGAAGTTTTATTGTTCTTCACACACAAGTGTGAGTGTCGGTTCTATAACGTTGTTTATCTTATTCACAATTATCTCCGAATCGGCGCGTGAGAGAAGCGCATCGGCGATAGCGTTTGATCTTACGCCGGATTTTACGGCACCGAGCGTGACCTCAAAAAATCCCTTACCCGGATTCTCCGAGAATTTCGCCGTGATCCTGTCACCGGGGAAGAATATCTTTATTATTCTTGCGCTCGCCGCCTCAAGGAAGGATACCCTCACCTTGAACACGGGAACTGCATCCTCGGTCTCACAGAATTCTCCCTGCACCGCAACGCGGTATGGCTCGCCGTGAAAGACGAGATCAGTATACTCGGGAGCAAAAAAGCCGACGGGCAGGATGTAGCTCTCATCCCTCTCGTTTACCGTGAGATAGAATTTGCCGCTCTGGATATTGAATTCGAGATTTTCAAGGCCTCGAGTGTAATTATTCTGCACGACCTGAGTCACGAGGGGCAGAAGCCCGACGGTTGCCGCTTCTGCATCGAGCGGAACGTATCTTTTTCGGTCAAGCGCCGCCATCTGGCAGGATAATGTCTTTTTGACCCTGCGTTTTTCGAAAAATCCGAGCTTGGTATAGCGTCTGCACTTACCGAGCTCGCCCGAGATCGTAACAAGATGCTTTCTCGCACGCTTGTTTTCGGGAAGCGACGCGGGGAAACTGCGTCCGCCGAAAAAGTCGTTTGCTATATAGAAAAAGCTGCTCTGCTGGAATATCTCATTGTTGCCTGCGTTCTCAAGCAAGAGCATTTTTGTATCTTTAAAACCGATGATGTTCTGTCCGAACATTCCGTTGAAGAGAAAGCTCTTCTCGCCCTCGCTGACCCAGATGTGATATCCGTAGCCGTACGCGCCGGTAGTCTCGGGCGTTTCTGCCTGAAGCGAGACCGCAGCGTCGATATACTCTTTTGAGATAAGCCGCTTCCCTTTCCAGACACCGCCGCGAAGTACGAGCTCGGCTATCTTCAAGATATCCTCGGGAAGGATATAGAGTCCCCATCCGCCCTTTTCGATCCCGCGCGGGCAGGTCTCCCAAAAATACTTCTTTATTCCGAGCGGCTCAAAAAGCCTCGGCCCAAGGTACTCGCAAAGCCCCTCGCCCGTGATCTTTTTCACTATCGCAGAGAGCATATACGAGTTCATACTGTTGTACGAAAATTTCTTTCCCGGCTCGCTCTTAAGGCTCGATTCGAAGAATTTTCTCACCCAATCCTCTTCTGTGACCGCGCCTATCTCGTTGAACATAACACCGCTGGTCATCGTAAGCAGATGACGCACCGTGATGTGGCGGTGAGTTATCGCGGACAGTTTGGGAAGTGTATCCGCGAAGATCTTAACGATCTTGTCGTCAAGGGCAAGCCTGCCCTCATCGATAAGCATACCTATCGCAAGACTTGTTATGCTCTTGCACTCGGAATGTGCGATGTGCCACACCTCGCGGTCATAGCCGCCGAAGCTTGCCTCGCAGATTATTTTTGAATCCTTTGCAATGATAATATTGTGCATATCGAGCGAGGACGCGACCTGAAGCTCACACAAAAAATCGGATATGAGCGCGCTGTCCACGCCGACGCTCTCGGGCGTTGCGCGAAGAAAAGGCTGCTCTATTGCCGTCTTCTTACCGAAAGCAGGCTTCTGAGGCTCTGTTACGATAAACGGCTCTACGCTTTTTTTACGGTCAAGAAGCTTGCCCGCGAGCACAAGTATATTTCCTTGAGATCCGAATCCCATAAACCCACCTCCTTATCGGCGTTGTTTTCCAATGATATTATAATGTATTTTTACCAAAAAGTCAATCTGTATAAAAATCATTAAATTTCCCAAAACGATTGAACATTTGAAAAAATGTTGTTATAATATAGTTAGAATAATATAACTCAAGAGGTACGATATGAAAAAGACGGTTGCAATATTTCTTATTGCCATTATGATATTCTCTCTTGCGGCGTGCGATATGCTCTCCCCCGCAAAGGATCCACAAAAATTAGCTTCCCTTACGGCAGGCGAGGTGTCCGCTCCCGCGAAATCCATTACCGAGCAGGAAGCGAGAGATTCGGGCGTTTATCTCGAAGAAAAGCGCGTCAGCTTTGCGGCAACGGGCGACAATATCATATACACTTCGACTTGGACCGACGCGCGCAATCACGCGGCAAAGAACGGGAACAGCACAGAATACGATTTCAAGCCGATATACAAAAACGTGCTGAACATTATAAATTCCGCAGACATTGCCTTTCTTACCCAGGAGACGCTTATGACAGGCGGTCCAAATTCGGCATACCCATACTTCAATTCCCCGCAGCAGCTCGGTCACGACCTTGTCGAGGTCGGCTTTGACGTTGTGAATATCGCAAACAACCATATGCTTGACAAAAAAGCCGACGGACTCTCTGCCACCATCGATTTCTGGAACTCGCTCCCGGCTACTATGATCGGCGGATACAAAAACGAGGCAGATTTCAACAATATCCGGGTGATCGAAAAGAACGGCATAAAGATCGCCTTCCTTGCGTACACCGAATGGACCAACGGCATAAAGCTTGACGCAGGAAGCGAACTTGTGATCCCCTATTTCGATGACGAAACCATCAAGCGTCAGACCGCGGCGGCACGCGAGATCGCAGATCTTGTCATCGTCTCGATGCATTGGGGCGACGAGTACACGCAGATACCCAACGCAGAGCAAGAAAGACTTGCAAAGCTTCTTGCCGAATGTGAGGTCGACGTTATCCTCGGCTCGCATTCGCATTCGATACAGCCCATAGTCGAGCTTGACCGTCCGAGCGGCGAGACCACGCTCTGCATCTACTCGCTCGGCAACTTCCTTAACGCTATGGACCGTGCTGTCAATATGGTCGGCGGTTTTCTCACCTTTGACATAGTAAAACCCGAGGTCGGTGCCGCAAGAGTCGAGAATGTCGTTTTTCTTCCCGTGGTCTGCCATTTCGGCCCGAGCTGGTATAATTCCTGCCTCTATCCCCTTGAGAGCTATACCGAAGAGCTTGCGGCGCTCCACTATGTCGATCTGAATCTGACTACGCTCAAAGGCTTTGTAACAGGAGCGATAAACGCAAAATATCTCCCCGATTATCTTAAGTAAGGTGAAAAGATGAAAAAACAAAGATTTGATATAAAAGGAATGACATGCGCCGCCTGTGCGGCGCATGTTGAACGTGCGGTAAACTCGCTTGAGGGAATAGACGAGCTCGCAGTAAGTCTTCTGACCGACAGTATGGTCGTGGTCTACGACGAGAGCAAGCTCTCGCCCGAAACGATATGCGCGGCGGTCGCGCGCGGCGGATATTCTGCCTCGATCGCGAGCGAAAAAAAAGAAAAAAAAGACCGCGGTGCACAAGACAGAAAAAATGTGAAAAAACTCATTGCCTCGGCAGTATTTTTGCTCTTCCTTATGTATTTTTCGATGGCGCATATGCTCTATGTGCCCGAATTTCTCTCGCACCCGGTAACCCTTGCCGTACTGCAGATGGTCTTCCTTGTCCCGATACTGATATTAAACCGTAGGTTCATCACCTCGGGTGTGCGTGCGCTCGCCTCGGGTGCGCCGAATATGGATTCACTCATCTTCATCGGCGTCACAGGTTCGGTACTGTACGGCATATTCGGCTTTGTGATGATACTCGCGGGCAACCACCACTATATAAAAGGACTCTATTTCGAATCTGCGGGAATGATACTCACGCTCGTCTCACTCGGAAAGATGCTTGAGGCAAGAGCGAGAAGCAAGACGAGCGAAGCGCTCGAAATGCTTGCAGACCTTTCGCCGAAGGTCGCATCGGTACTGCGCGACGGCAAAGAGGTCACCATTCCCTGCGAGGACATCAAGGTAGGAGAGATCATCGTCGTGCGCGGCGGTGAAGCTATCCCGGTAGACGGTATCGTGATCGAGGGCAGCGGCGCGGCTGACGAATCCCCTCTCACGGGCGAGAGTATGCCCGTAGACAAGTCGGTCGGCGACACGCTCTATGAAGCAAGCACTCTCTCGAGCGGATTTGTAAAGATACGCGCCGAGCGTGTGGGCGAGGACGCCTCACTCTCGCAGATAATCCGTCTTCTCGAAGAAGCGGCGGCGTCAAAAGCGCCGATCGCGCGCGTAGCCGACAAGGTCAGCGGCGTTTTTGTTCCGATAGTGATAACTATCTCGATAGTAACTCTTGCCGTTTGGCTCATACTCGGACGCGGCATAGAATTTGCCATAACGGCGGCAATAGCGGTCCTTGTGATCTCCTGCCCCTGCGCACTCGGTCTTGCGACCCCCACTGCCATAATGGTGGCAAGCGGTAAAGGAGCGCAGTTCGGCGTACTTATAAAGAGCGCAGAGGCGCTTGAGACCCTCGCACATATAAAATACGTTCTGCTCGACAAAACGGGCACTATCACAGAGGGTAAACCCTCGCTTACCGATCTTGTTCCGCGCGGATGCGATGAAGACGCCCTTCTTCGCATAGCATATTCGCTTGAAATAATGTCGGAGCACCCGATATCGCTTGCCTTCAAATCGGCGGCAGACACAAAAAATATGGCTCCTCAGGCGGTAGAAGATTTTGAAGCACTGCGCGGACTCGGTGTTATCGGTAAGATAGACGGCAAGAGTGCGGCGGTCGGAAACAAGGCACTTATGGAAAAGCTCGGCATCGCGTTTGATATGGATACCGAACTTGAAAGACTTGCCGACGAAGGCAAGACGCCCGTAATCGCGGCATACGACGGACGCGTGATAGGCATTGCGGCGGTTGCCGACAAGTGCAAAGAAGACAGCGCGGCGGCGATCAAGCGAATGAAGGAGCTCGGCATTACGCCGATAATGCTCACAGGCGACGGGGAGCGCACCGCGCGCGCCATAGCGAAGACGGCGGGTGTCGATGAGGTCTATGCATCTATGCTCCCGGACGGAAAAGAAAAGGTCGTACGCGAAAAGAAAGCTCTCGGCAGAGTCGCTATGATAGGCGACGGCATCAACGACGCACCCGCGCTCACAGCGGCGGATGTCGGCATCGCGATAGGCGCGGGAAGCGGCATCGCAATAGAATCGGCGGACGTTGTCCTGAGACAAAGCAGTCTCGGGGATGCGGTCGCGGCATTCGAGCTCGGACGCGCCACGATAAGAAATATCAAACAAAATCTTTTCTGGGCGCTCATCTACAACTCGATCGGAATACCGCTTGCGGCAGGCGTACTTGAACCCGTGCTCGGCTGGCAGCTATCGCCTATGATAGCATCGGCGGCGATGAGTATGTCCTCGCTGTGCGTTGTGACAAATGCACTCAGATTAAGAAGATTCAAACCAGGTCATACACAAAATAAGGTAAGAGAGGAAAAAGAAATGAAAGAAAGAGTAATTATGATCGAAGGTATGATGTGCACTCACTGCTCCGGCAGAGTTGAGCAGGTGCTGAATGCCATTCCCGAAGTTGAAGCAAAGGTAGTCCTTGAAGAGAAAAAGGCGATAGTAAAAGCGCCCGAGAGCGTAACAAACGACATTCTTACAAAGGCAGTCACAGACGCGGGATACAAGGTCATTTCGGTAGAATAAAAAATAATTTAAGGGGCTTTTTAAAAAAAGCCCCTTAAAAATCCCCGAAAACTTTTAAAACATATTGATTTTTTCTTTGATTTGTATTATACTATTCTCATCCTACAGAGTAGATGACCAGGCGTCAAGTGCTGTCCAAACGGGGAGTTGTTGGACAGACGAAGGATATCCGCGGTTTGGTCGTCGCATCCCGCTGTTACATACGAAGGATTTTGTAGGCACGCAAAATAAAATTGCGTTGCCGTTTTTTATTTTCAGACCTCCTTATGTACGCGTAGTTATTACTTTGTACGAAGGAGGATTTTTATATGCAAAAAGAACTCACACTTGAACCCCTGTCGTTTAAGCAGATGATAGTCAAGAGCGCAAAAGAGCTTAAAAACGTCCGCTCGCTTGTTACCTGCGCGATGCTCATAGCGCTGTGCGTGGCGCTCTCGCTTCTCAAAATTCCGGTGCTGGGCGGAATGCTGCACATCAAGTTCACTTATCTGATCTACGCTCTCTCTGGCCTTTTGTACGGTCCCGTAATGACGGCGATACTCGGCGTGGGCGACCAGATAATCGCCGAAACGCTCCTCGCAGGCAATGCGCCCCTGTTTGGCTTTATTTTTTCGTTTGCGCTTCGCGGCTTTTTCTTTGGTCTGGTGTTCTATCACCCCAACTTCGCGCGTCAGACAAAGAAATTCGGCTTCTTACGCATATCTCTTTGCAAGGTTGCAGATACGCTCGTCAACAATATCATCATCAACACCGCCCTGCTCTATCATTACAAGTGGATAACGGCAGACTCCGTCTTTGTAGCAATGCTTGCGCGCGTTGCAAAAAACGTTGTATTTCTCCCCTTTGAGATACTGCTTCTTGCCGTATTCCTTCGCGCGATGATGCCTATTATGACAAAACTAAAGCTGCTCCCGAAGATGGGTGAGCTAAAGATAACAAGATTTCAGATAGTCGTCGCTGTAGCAATGGCAGTCATCGGCCTTGCCGCAGTGATAGTTTACGGAATAGTGAATATGTAAAAAAGAGTTGCCTCACGGCAACTCTTTTTCATCGTCAAAACGTGTTCTTAACCAAGCATCGCTCGGTATGCCGAAATGCGCTTCAAGATAAAACAGAACACCAACGCACATTCTGCAAGGAAGTTCCCCCTTTTCGAGTCTTGAAAGGCTCTGCACCCCGATGTGCATTATTTCAGACATCGCCTTTTTTGACAGTCCGTATTTTTCTCTTATCCAAATAATGTTGTTAATAAATATCTCCATTTTGTCTCCTCTTTTTACAACTTTTAGATGTATATATTTATATTTTACACCTAATAGATGTAAAAGTCAATACAACTTTTAGATGTAATATAAAATATAATTGTTGAAAAAGGAGGCTAAAAATGTATAGAATAAAAGATTTAAGAGAAGACAAAGATTTAAGTCAGGCAGAGGTTGCAAAAGTAATAAAAACCACACAACAGCATTACAGCAAAATAGAATCAGGAAAATCAAGTATTAACGCAGAGAAGCTCCTTTTATTAGCGAAGTTTTATAATGTTTCTGTCGATTATATACTTGGATTAACAGACGACCCTTGTCCGTTAGATAAATAATAAGGCTGATTGGCGGTTCGTACGGATATAATATATGTGTTGCTTTGTGGCGGGCACTGCCCGCCGCTACAATATGGTTTAATATCGTCGCACAGATTGTTTGTAGCGGCGACCATCGGTCGCCATAATCGAGCTGTTTGCATAGATATTATATCTTTGCTAAATGTATCTCTTATATAAGATATAATGTCTGTGCAAACAAAAAACGTTCAAAAATTGTCGCTCTCAAAAAACGCGGCCCCGCATCCGTTCGAATCAATTAAATAAAACGTAAACCTTTTCAAAAATTTTAAAGAAGGGTTCGGGGAGGAACTTTTAT